>DASZFO010000053.1 GCA_035939775.1 Pirellulales bacterium
GCTCATCGCTCAAATCCGTGGGATAGACGGCTTCCATGCCAGGTGCTCCGAAGCGAGAAAAGTTCCTCCAGTTTCAAACGCTGCGTGTAAATACTGCTTATTTCCGCGACGATCAAGACCTTTTCAAACACGTTCTGAGAGATTTCGGCTTGCTGCGGCGGCCATCTGCAAGATACTTTAATTCCATGTTCGAACAGCAATTAGATGAAATATCCTCCGCTTCCACTCGAACGACTTGGCACGAGTTGGCCGATCGCGTTCTAGCCGGCCATCGGCTGACATTCGACGAGGCGATCTCGGTGCTTCGCGCGCCGGACGACGAGCTGCTTGATCTCATGGCGGCCGCATATCGAGTTCGCCGCCGTTATTTTGGCAACCGGGTGGCCCTGTATTTCTTGATGAACGCCAAGAGCGGGCTTTGCCCGGAAGATTGCCGCTACTGCTCGCAGTCGAAGGTCTCCGAGGCCGAGATTCCGCGCTACAATCTGCTCTCCGAGCCGAAGTTGATGGACGGGGCCCGCGTGGCCGCCGAGCGCGGGGCCAAGACCTACTGCATCGTGATCTCCGCCCGCGGCCCGACCGAGCGCGAGATCGACGCGGTCGCCCGCATCGTGCCGAAAATCAAGGCGGCTTACACTCTACAAATCTGTGCCTGCCTCGGGCTGCTCACTCCCGATCAGGCCCAGCGACTCAAAGCGTGCGGCGTCGACAAGGTGAACCACAATCTGAACACGAGCGAGCAGTTCTATCCCGAAGTTTGCTCGACGCACACCTATCAGGATCGGATCGAAACGCTGCGCGCGGTTCGCGGCGCGGGAATGGAACTGTGCAGCGGTGGCATCCTGGGGATGGGTGAAGACGATGCCGACGTGGTGCGAATGGCCTTCGAGCTGCGCGATCTGGAGGTCGAATCTATCCCGCTCAACTTTCTCAATCCGATCGACGGCACGCCGCTGGCCGGCAGCAATCGTCTTAATCCGCGCTATTGCCTCAAGGCCCTGGCCATGATGCGGTTGGTCAATCCGCAAAGCGAACTGCGAATCGCCGGCGGCCGCGAGATGCATCTGGGCAACCTGCAAGCCCTGGGCCTCTACGCCGCCAATTCCATCTTCGTCGGCGACTATCTCACGACCCAGGGCCAAACCCCCGAAGCCGATTACCGCATGATCGAAGAACTCGGATTCGTCGTCACCCGCGACGCGGACGGCGCACCCGGCTAATCGATTCTCCAACCGCTGGCGCGTCCTCCCTCTCCCTCTGGAAGAGGGCGGGGTGAGGGTGCCTCGTCCAGCCATCCCATCGAAGCCGCGTTTCCCCGGTCACTTCCCAGCTACTGCCTCAAGCACCGCATCCGCCACTCCGCGCCGCACCTTCTGTATTCGCAGATCGCCGCGCTTCGGATGCACCGCGTTCGCTAGCAAGATCACATAGACATCAGCCTCGGGATCGATCCAGACATTCGTGCCGGTGAACCCCGTATGGCCGAATGCGTGGGACGAAAGCTTTTTCCCGGCGGCACTGCCTGGCGGAGTGTCCCAGCCGAGCGCGCGGCTAGAGTCCTTGACGATCTCGCGCCGCCGCGTGAATTGTTCGACGAGCGCCTCCGGAAAGATCTTGCTTTCGCCGCGTGTCCCTTTGAGCCACTCGGCCGACCAGCGGGCCATGTCGTCGGCCGTCGAAAAGATCCCCGCATGAGCGGTTAGCCCTTCACCCGCCCGCGCGTTTTCATCGTGAACCACTCCCTGCCAGAATCCCTTGCCATCGCCGCGGCGCTCTGTGGGGGCAATTCGGGCGATCAGTGCCGCCGGAGGGTTGCGCATCGTGTCGTGGAGCCCCAGCGGAGCGAAGATTCGCTCTTGCTCCAAGTCGGCCAATCGTTTGCCGCCGGCCCGCGCCGCGACTTCGCCAAGCAGCATCACGCCCAAATCGCTATAGACAGACCGCGCGCCCGGTTCGGCCTCGAGCGGCGTCGCGAACACCTGCTTGATGATCCCGTCGTACGTTTCGGCCTTCTTATAAAGCGGCGCCCCCGCCGGCAGCCCGGAGCTATGCGTGAGCAGATGCTCGATCGTCACCTTCGCTCGGCGTTGCTTATCGGTTTCGACTTTGGCGGCATCGAGAAACTCGGGCACGTACCGGCTCACGGGGTCGGTCACGGCAAGCTTCCCATCGCGCACGAGCGTCAGCACGACCGACGTGGTCCCGATGATCTTCGTCACCGACGCCAGATCGTAAAGCGTCTCGGGCGTTACCTCAGCTCCCTGCTCATAATCGAGCCGCCCAAAGCCGCGCGCCCAGAGCACCTGGCTATGATTGCCAACGGCAACCGAGCACCCGGGGAAGATATGATCTTTCACGGCTTGCTCGACGATCTCCGCGGTCCGCGAGAAATCTGGTTTAGACGCCTTGGCTACTTCATCGGCAAGCGCCGGACTGCCGACAAGTGCCGTCGCCGCGATCGCAATCAATGGGAGAAAGCGGATCGAAACAAACGACTTGGGAGCGCTCACGGTACGCATGTGAAATAGTGTCGGCTATTGTGTGCCACTGCTGGCTTGTCCAGCAGTGAAGTCGCCCGGCAAGTTCTTATGTTTACGCCGTCGCGGGCCACATTTTCTTGCGTCAATCTTGTTTTCCCGACACGGGCGTCGATCGCGGACTTGGGTACAAACCATGGTCATGACATTCACTGCTGGACAAGCCAGCAGTGGCACCGGCTCGCGATACTGCTAACGCCCGCCGTCGTGATCTTCATGAAATTTGATTAGCGCTCCGGCTATGTCGTCGCAGGCCTTCGGTGCCTCTTCGCCGGCGGCATTCGTTGCCGCAAGCACGGCGAAGTGCCGTTTCGGCGCCGCCCAAACCACGCAAAACCACATCGTGTTCGACCCTGCGTGGGTGAGCGCCGTTCCGCCCGCCCACGGCCGTTTCGTGACGATCCAACCGCTGGCATAATCGCCGACCGGGCCGGGCGTCGTCAACTCATGGATCGTCGCGGCGCGCAGGATTTGCGGATTCGGATGATCCGGATCCAAATACAAACTCACGAACTTGCCCCAATCGCTGATCGAGCAATGCACTCGGCCCGCGGGGCCCATCAGCGGAGCGTTGTCGAACTGCAGCGGTTCGGGCTTGCCCTCTTTGATCACGTGTCCCCACGGCTGATCGACTTTCCCCGGCGTCCCTGGCGGGCCGAATCCGGCCGTTGTCATCCGGAGCGGCTTGAATAATTCGTTTTCAATCACTTCCTCCCACGGCTTGCCGGTCTTCTCCTCGAGGATCGCGCCTAGGATGACAAAGCCGACGTTGGAGTATTCATACTTGGTTCCTGGCGACTGATCGGGGGCTTTTTTCAGCGCCGTTTCGACCGCCATGCGGCGCTGCTCCCGGAGCGATTTCTTGCTGCGATCGATCGCCCACCAGTCGATATCGTGCGGAAGCCCGGCCGTGTGCTCGAGCAACTGGGCGACAGTGACCTTGGCCATCTCGGCGTTCATCTCCGACCGCAGATCGGCGAAGATCTCGGCCATCGTGTCCTGCGGCGCGAGACGCTTGCTCTCGAACAGCTTACCGATGAGCGTGGCAGTCATCGCCTTGGTATCGGAGCCAAGATGAATCAGATCGCCGGCCGTCATCCGCTCCGGCTCGCCGGCTTTGCGAATCCCGACCGCGCCTAATGCCGTGATCCGATTTCCGTCGACAATCGCCCCGACCAACCCGGGCAGCTCGTGATATTTTTCCAGAATCGGCTCGAGCACCGCCGCCAACGGAGCCGGTCGCGCCTGCTGCGCCACGCCGCGCGGTACCGCCGCGCATACGAATACCAGCACGCAGAACAATCGAATTAGCAGCGCCGCCTCGCGCATCGCAACACCTTTGGGGTTGGTTGATTCGACAGTATTGTCGTTGCCTCGCCGCATGAATGCAAGTCGGCGAACGTTCTGCGGGTGCCGTTGCGGGCTCGCTCCGCAGCCGATCCATTCTCAATGCCCCAACGGGCTACGTCCTCTACCCCAGCGTTGGCCGCGCGTCGCGGCCTACGCTGGGTCACGGGTGCAAACGACCACCCTCAACCCCGACGGAGTTGCGCCGGCGTCGCGCCCGCCGCGGACGCAACTCCGATGGGGTTGAAAACGAACGAATGTGATCGAATACCCAGGGTAGGCCGCGGGCGCGTCCAACCCTTGGGCTAAAGCCGAAACCCCGTTGGGGTTGAATGCCTGTGTCCCCCACGCGCCGGCTGGCTTCGACGAATGGCATCGCAGAATAACTCCGCCAATGTCTTGACACCCCGCGTCAACTGTACTATAAGTATTAATACAGTTACCGAGGCGCCTGTGGAATTTCAGATTGATCCTTCGAGCCGATTGCCGATTTATCGGCAGCTTGCCGAGCAAATGCGCGAAGCGATCGCTCGGGGGAACTTGCAGCCCGACGAGCGGCTGCCCTCCGTCCGCGAGTTGTCGCGCCGGCTGGTGATCAATCCGAACACGGTCGCCCGGGTTTATACCGAGTTGGAGCGCGAGGGGATCCTCAGCACGCGGCAGGGGCTGGGCGTGTTCGTCTGCCAGCGAAAGCCCGAGCTGACTCGCAAGGCCAGGGACGAGCGTTTGCACGAACTGTTGGATCGCCTGCTCACGGAGGCGGTGCATTTGGGATTCTCGGCCGCCGAGGTGCTCGCCTGTGCGGCCAAGCGCGTAAAGCAGTTTCAATGGTCCACGAACGACCGATGAGGCGCCGCCATGCCCAACGTTATCGCGACCCACCGTTTGACGAAATACTACGGCCGGCGCCCGGTCGTCTGCGATCTCGATTTGTGCGTGCCGCAGGGGTGCGTCTACGGCTTGCTCGGCCGAAACGGGGCGGGCAAATCCACGGCCATCAAGATGTTGCTGGGGATGGTGCATCCGGATTACGGCACGGCCGAATTGCTCGGCGAAGATACATCCCGACTGCGGCCGGAAACTCGCGAGCGAATCGCCTTCTTGGCCGAGGGGCATCCGCTCTATCGCTGGATGACGATTCGTGACGCAGTGCGGTTCGCGCGCCCCTTCCATCCCCATTGGAACACCCCGCTCTTGGATCAGATTCTCGACCACTTTGCACTCTCGCCGCGGGCGAAGATTCGCCGGCTCTCGAACGGTCAACGGGCGCAGGTGGCCCTCGCGCTCACCGTGGCCAGCGATCCGGAACTTTTGATTCTCGACGACCCCACGCTCGGCCTCGACACGGTCGTGCGGCGCGATTTCCTTGAATCGCTGATCCAAATCATCCAGCGCCGCGGCCGGACCATCCTCTTCAGCTCGCACATTTTGGGAGATGTGGAGCGGGTAGCCGACCGCATCGGCATTCTTGTCGACGGCGTACTGCGGGTCGATTGCCCGATGGAGCATTTCAAGGACTCGATTCGGAAGGTGATCGTCGAGTTCGTCGGGCCTCCGCCGGTAGCGCCGTCGCGGCCGGGCCTGGTCGGGAGCCGGCAAGTCGGCCGCTCGCTGGTCTTGATCGTCGTGGGCTGGGACGACGAGTGGCGCGGCGCGCTCGAATCGCTCAATCCGCGCTCGGTCGACGTGCAGCAGATGAGCCTGGAAGACGCGTTTATCGAATACACCCGCGGGCCGCAACGCCCGTTGCCCATCTTCTTCGGAGAAAACGGCGATGTGGAAAGCAATCGTCTACAAGGAATTGCGTGAGAACCTTTGGATCGGCGCGGCGGCGTTAGCCATATACGCGATCATGGTGGGCTCATTCATCGGAGTTGATCTGACGGCCGCATTTGTCAGCAGATCAACGAACTCTGCGGCGCAAATTCCCTTCTCGGACGACAGGTTCACCGGCGAATTCGCAATTCTCTCCGCGCTGTTTGCCGTCGTCATTGGATTTCGGCAAACGATCATGGAATCGGTCCGAGGCACTTGGCTTGTCCTATTCAATCGACCGATTGAATTTGGGCGCGTCGTCGCGCTCAAACTGCTTTCAGGGGCCGCGATCTTTCTTGTCTGCTCGGCCGTCCCGATCCTTTGGTACGGCTGCTGGGCGGCAACACCGGGCACGCACGCCAGCCCTTTCTTTTGGTGCATGACTTGGCCGTCATGGGTCGTCTGGTTCTCGATGATCCCGATTTACCTCGGCGCGTTTTTGAGTGGTCTTCGACCGGGACGATGGTTCGGCACGCGGGCGCTGCCCTTGGCGGGGGCGACATTCTTCGCGTTCGTGATTGGCGTAGCCCATACGTGGTTGTGGCCTCTGTGGCTGGCGGAACTTACGTTGCTCGCCGCGCTGCTTTGCGGGGTCATCTTGTTCGTCGCTCGCACGCGCGATTTTTCCTAAGGGTCATCGAGAAAGCACGACATGAAAAAGCTTTGCGCAACATTGCAACCGTACGGTTTGGCGCTCGTGCTCGCGGCGGGGTTTAGCATCGTTTACGGGTTGCTCGTCGCGATCGGTCTTCCAATAGTCGACAACCTAATTCAACCGCGCGAGCGCATTCGCGGGCTCTATGTAGATTCCGAAGGAGCGCCGGTGATAGGGGAATGGGAGCCGGATGGCCGCGTCGCGCTGAAGTATCGGACTCTGCTGGGCGCCGAGATCCAAGAAACCCCTGATATCCAGGCCAATCAACTCCTTCTCTTCCCGCCAAACTACCGCACTGCCGCGCCTTGGCGACCGAACTGGGGGACGCACGAACTCGGACTTGAGAGCCCGGTGACACGTTGGTTTCTAGTGTACGAAGCGAAGGAGCAGGGTCGGGCCTATTTCGAAGGATTTGATCCGGAATCAAAGCTCCGCGCCGGTTTTATCGGCTCCCACGGTTTCCAGACCGAAGAGCCTTCTCCGGCCCAAAGCTTCGCTATTGACGGAACGATCACGGCAATTGGGGCGGTGACATACCTCGCCATTAATCAGCCGAAGCGTTTGGAGGGCTGGGAGTTTGCCGACCTATACCTGATTTCCGGCAAGGATTTGGTAACGGTCGATTTTCGCAAACGCACGGTTCGCAAAATACTGTCCGCTGATAACATGCTCAGCTTGGGCTTGCTCTCCCCGCCTGTCCGTCAGCTTCCCAACGGCGCGGAACAACAAGTCGATCCCACTGCGGTGCCGCTGTTGGCAATCCGCGAAGTAGACCGGATTTTGCTACTGGATGCGAAAGGGACGGAGCACAGTTCGTTTGTGATTCCGGAAGAACTCCGCAAAGATACATTGGACTTTTATCAAAACGGGGACCTCGGGCTGGCAATCGTGCATCGAGTCTTGCCCAATGTCGATGATCTCTATTATTTCGACCGCGGCGGGCATGTCTTGCGGCGGGCAAGCGTTGTCCGGACAAACCGTGATCCCATCATGAACCGCCCCGGGCTCCATAGCTGGCTGATCGCGCTCTGGATGCCTTCCCTGGTTGCCGCCATCGTTGAACCGGCGATCGGCGAGAATTGGACCTTGCTCGCGCTGCTTTGTGTCGGATCCGGCATCCTGGCCTGGCTCGCCGCGAAACGCCAACGCGCTTATTCTCAGCGTGGCGCTGTGGGCTGGGCCATCTTCGTCTTTTTGTCGGGAGTGCCGGGCTTCGCCGCCTACCTTGTGCATCGCCGCTGGCCGGTCCGCGTTGCATGTCCCTCCTGCGGCCGCTTCGCGCCGCGCGATCGCGAGAGCTGTGCGCTATGTGGCAAAGAGTTTCCGCGGCCGGCGCTCAAAGGGATTGAAGTCGTCGCGGCATAGTCGCGTCGCGGCAACCACGCTCCGAAGTTTTGACTGCCGATCCTGAATTCTGATCGAGTCGCCAGCGCATGAGAAAAGGCGCGCCGTTGAGCGCGCCTTTCCTCTAAATCACGACCCAATCGCAACAATCGCGATCTCGGCAAAACTACTTGCCAGCGCGACTACTTTCCCTTGTCGGGCGTCGCGGTCGTCGTCGTATCGGCGGGGGTTGTCGTCGTGGAACTGCTGGTCGTAGTCGTTGTGCCACTGCTGCCGCTCGAAGCCGGCTTATTGCAGCCGACTGTGAACATGCCGAGGCTGCACAAGACGATCAAAATGCCAATTTTCTTCATCTCAACACCTTTCCTGATGACTGTGGGGCGAATTCGTTTCGCAGGACCTTCCTGCACCTTCTCATTGACTAAAGATGCCAGCATGGGCAAATTTATTCCCGGCTTCAACGAATTTCCTATATGATGCCCAGTGTCGGCGCACCGGAATGGCCACCACCGGGTATGGATTTTGCCCTGTCGTGGTTTTGGCTGGGAATAATCGCGATACATTAGGTCTCTACTTTTTGGGCAAGGATCGACCATGGCGGACGACCAGAGTTTCCCGGGCGGAGCCGGGGGCGCGGAGCGCGTGAACGGATTGCCGGCAATGCTGCCAGTGAATGCGGCGCTGCCGGTGGATGCGGCGCGGCCAATCGGTCCGGCGGCAGGCGATGGCATCGCGCTCGCCCATAAGGTGAAAAACGAGTTGGACTTGCCTCGGCTTGTCGCCGACCATGCCGGCGTGTTATATGGCTATGCCTATCGGCTGACGGGTTCGGTGGCCGACGCGGAGGACCTTACCCAGCAAACCTTTTTGATCGCCCATCAAAAGCTGTCGCAGTTGCGCGATGCCGCCTGCGCGCGGGGATGGCTGTTTGCAGTGCTGCGGCGGGTGTATTTGAAATCCCAACAGAAGACGCGGCGCTTGCCGATGGCCGGCGCCGTTTTGGATATCGAAACGATTCCCGACGAAATTGTCGCCGATCTCATCGTCGATCGCGAGTTGTTGCAAGCGGCAATCAATGAATTGCCCGATGCGTACAAGCTAGTCGTCTTGAGCTTTTATTTCGAGAACCTGTCGTATCGTGAAATTGCCGAGCAGTTTGATTTGCCGGTGGGAACGGTGATGAGCCGATTGTCTCGGGCAAAGAATCAGATCCGATCGCGGCTGCTTGAGGCGGAATGTGTCGCAGTGCCCGGTGCCGGGCCGGCCTGTGACGTGCCGGCGGATGCCGACCCGTCGGCGCCCCGAGTGAGAGGTGCCTGATGGAACTTTCCGAGCTTCGCGACGCCATGGATGCCTGCCGCGCGGGGCGCGACGATCTCCGTTTGCCCGAGTTGGTTCTGGTCGCGGATCGATTGGAATCGGACGCAGGGGCTCGCCGGCTGTTCGAGCGAATTCAACGACTCGACGTGCGAATCGCGGAGGCCGTGCACGACGTTATCGTGCCGGCGGGGTTGGCCGAGCGGATTCTGGCGCGAGTCAATCTTGAATCCGAAAAACCTCGGAGCGTCGCAAACGAGCAGTCCGTTCGCGAAGCCATGGTGGCCGTCGTCCCCGAACGCAGGTCGTCCCGCAAGCGTATTTGGTCAATGATCGCCGTCGCCGCGAGTCTATTATTCGCCCTATCGCTGGCGACATTTTGGCCGCGCCACCAGAGGCTCACCGACGAATTGCTGCGGAGCGACAGCGGCGCTTCCACTTGGTACGCCGACGTCTCGGATCGCGCCTCGTGGACGCCGCTCGGTCCGCACGAGCGAGGTCTGGCGCAATACCCATTTCCCAACTCGATTCGCGCCGCTGCGAAGAGCTGGTCTGATGCGTCATCGACTGTCGGGCAACCCTCCGTCGCTTATCAATTGGCAACCGGCCGCCGCGCGGCGCTATTCGTCATTCCTACGAACGATTTCGATGGTCCATCGACTCCCCTCTCGAAGCCGCAATACAGTACCGGCGGGTGGACGATCGGCTGGTGGCAATCCGAAGGCCTGGTCTACGTGTTGATCGTGGAGGGCGATGAGCGGACATACCAAGATCTGCTCAATTCAGCGGCCCAAGGCCCGCTGGCCTGAGAACCCCTCGCAATACCGCCGGGGACTGTCTCCCTTTTGCGAAGTCCGCGAAGCAAAACGGGGACTGTCCCCTTCTCCCAGGCGGTTTTGCGAGGGGTTCTGAAAAAGCGAGCTTTCCACCCGCAAAGTCTTCGTGTCTTGCCGAGTTTCGATGTCGGCACCGGCGGGCCGGGTATGCGGAAGAATCGTTTAATCCTTCCCCATCGGAACGGCCGAATCGGTCAATAGAGGCCGCGGGCCGTCGACTGATATCGGCCGAATACCGAATTCCTTGTTGGGGGGGACTGAACCATGAAGAGGTTGATTTTCGCTTTGTCGCTGAATCTGCTAATCGTTGCTGCCGCGCATGCTCAGAAGCCGGCCGCGGAGAAAACGGAGCGGTTCGCGCCAATCGCCAGCCATGTCGCTTCCACCGGCGAATTGACGCCGACCCCCGAGATGTGGTTCTACGAGCAAGAGCTGCGGCGTTGGGACGACCCGCAGACGATCGTGCGAACGAACGCCGAGGAAAAGGCGGCCCAGCGGCGGGCCAGAATGGCCGCGATGGCTTGGTATGGCCTGTCCAACTCGCGTCCGAACGTCAGTCCTGATCCGACCGACAGCCCGTACGCGGCCCATTGGCGTTCCAATGGCTATCAGCCCTCGGAATGGGTCGGCGGGATCAGCCACCAGACGATCATTCTCGAAGCCAATCGCGGCGCGAAGGCGTATTGATCGGCCGATCAGCGTCCGATGCGTCAAGCCCGCGCTGACGCCTGAACCGCGCGCGGTGCGTCTGCGCTTCGCTGGACACACCCTACAAACCTTGGCGATAATGAAAGTGATCGGAGTAGCCATTGAGAGACGGTTCGTGACGGCGGTTGATCGGATATGAAGACGGTTGAGCATCTATTCGAAGAGACCGGTCTATCGGTTGAAGAGATCGCCGAGCGGTCCGATCTGTCGATGGAACGTGTGGCGGCGATCGCGGAAGGGCGGTGGACTCCCAGCCCCGACGATCGCGAGCGTATGGCGGCTGCGTTCGGAGTGCCGGCCGCCGAGATTAGCTGGGGGCATTCGATGAACCCGCGAAACATTCGCTATCGGCGCTTCGGCCTACGCGAGAATTTCTGACGGCTCGACAGCCGCCGTTGCTCATGTCAGCCGGCGGACTAGCCAATCGCCCAAGCGGGGCGAGAGTTGTCCGAGCACGAATAGCAGGCGGACGAGGCGCGGATAAACCAATTCCGGCCGGCGCTGCTCGCAGGCTTTGAGAATCAATCGCGAGAGTTTCTCCGGCGGAACCGCGCGGAATTTGACCCCCGCGCCAGGCTTGCGCGCCTTTTCCGGCAACCCGGCCGCCTGATCGGCATAGCGCTGCTCGGAATCATCGCGAGCGATCGGGCCGGGCAAAACGAGCAGCACGTGCAGCCCGCGCGGAGACATCTCGAGTCGAAGCTGCTGCGTGTAGGCGGTGAGCGCAAACTTCGTCGCCGGATAGGCGCCGACGTAACGAACGGCCGCCTTGCCGGCCAAAGACCCGATGTTTACCAAATGCCCCTGGTTCTTGAGCAAGTGCGGCGCCGCGGCGCGGCAACAGCGCACCGCGGCGATAAAATTCAGGTCCATCAAATCGACGAACTCTTGCGGCGAGGTGTCGATCGCCTCTCCGCGCGTGGATCGCCCGGCGCTGTTGACGAGCAAATCGAGCCGGCCGAATTGACTGGCGACTTGTTGAAAAATCCGCTCGACATGCTCTTGCCGGGTCACGTCCGCGGGCATTGCCAACACATTGCCGCTCGCACGGCGAACGTCGGCCGCGGCGCGCTCGAGTCTTTGGGCATCCCGCGCCACGATCACGACGTTGGCTCCAGCGGCGGCGAGCGTGCCGGCCAGTGCCTTGCCCAATCCGCCGGAGCCGCCGGTGATCACCGCGACCTTTTCATTCCAGTACGGCATCGGGCAAAGCAGAGCGTGGGCATTTACGTCAGGCTGGCCAGCCTGACTCGGATTGTGAGTCGATCTTAGCCTAACGTAAACCGCCCGGAATGGAAGCACCAGCCGCCGTTGCACGGGTCGTTTATGGGCGCCCTCAATCGAAGTGGCGGAGGCTGACGATTCGCCAATCCCCGCTCTGGCCCGACGAGATTTCGCTGCGCTGATAGCGGCGCGGGAATCCCAGCTCGGGATCGAACTCGGCTTGCTGAAGCACTGGCTGCGGCAGCGGGCCGCCCGGGTTCTTAGCCGCTGCTTCGTTGCGATCCAAGTCGCGGCGGATAATGCCAAACAGCCCGTTCACCGACCAATACTCCCAGATCCGCGCGGGGCTGGGCTGCCCGTCCAAACTCATCGAGGTAACTTCACCGTTGCGAACCGCGACGTGCAACTTGCCCTTGATGTCGAAGTTGCCTTCCAGCTCCATTTCGTAGTTCTTTAGGCCACGCTCATTCCAGCGGCTCACGGCTGCCTCGAAATCGGTCGCCGACATGATCGGCAACTGCCCGCGAGCGAGATATGCTATGACGCCGATCGTCCCGATTAGTCCGATGACCGACCCGATCGCGATTCCGAGAACTAGGTTTCGCAATCGCGATCGGGATTTCTGATGCGCCGCCAGCCCAGCACGGGGCGGATCATTCGCCGAAGGGTGCCCGTTCGTCGCTCGAACGCCCTCGGCATCATCGTCACCCCGCGAGTGATTCGCCGACATGCAAAGGCCTCCCGCGACCATCATCCCGCTTCCGCGAGCTAACCGAGTTGGATCGCCCGTGTCTTTCGCGAGCCAACGGTGATTCAGCCATCTCGGCAAGATTATTGGCTCACGTGATCGCGAGTGGATAATGGGATGTTAAAAATTGGTCTTTTGGTACTCGTCCAGCCCAGCAGATTACCACTTTCGTCGGTGAAGACTTCAAAAAACACCGGCAAACCAAAAGTAGCCAACTCGTCCAATTTGCTCGCCTGTTTTGTATAAAGTGGATAAACTCGCGACACGTTATCGAGAGAGCCGCTCGACGTTTTCCACGTGATCTCCTTGGCCAAACGCTTACGGATCGAGGGAAGGCTCATATCCAACCCGGTTTTTGCAGCCGTTTGGTAGTCGGCATCTTGTTGATAGAACTGCGCGATATGGTTGACGATGGATTCGTATTCGGTTTCGCGCACCGCAATATCGCCAAGCCACTTCCGATCCTTTTCGCTTATCGGCTCTTTGGCCAGTCGTGCGAATAAATCTTCGATCGTGCGCACGTCCGGCGATTTAAGTGCGGCTTCAGTCTGCTTCCAATTAAGAGATTCGTCGTTTCGGGCCTCATCGTGATGCGCTCGTCCACTACAGCCGAATACGCTAATGATGACTAGGTTCGCCAGCGACAAAAAAGTGCGATACAAGGCGTGGCGATTTGCATCACTTCGCGCTCTCAATTCCTGGCGCAATGGTGAATCGTGTGCCTGCGCGCGCAGATGTTCGTATTCGTTCAGTTGAGCGGCGATCTCCCGATCAAACTCTGGCTGATGGTCGTGATAACAGGCCAAGGCGGCATGAATTTGTGCGAGCGACAGATGCCGACCGTGCTGGGCGAAAATCTCTTCGGCGCTCAGTCCATGCGCGACTTCGTCGAGGGCAATCTCGATCACCTTGACGTTCGTATCGTCGATCCAAGCTACGCCGCGTTCGTCGAGCCAAACGTGTTCCAACGGGATGGCGCTCATTTCGCAATCTCTTGTCGAACCAACGAAGGACACTTCTCGATTATATTCTGGTCGGCGCGATTGCGCCAAACAGGCTATGCGAAGCACCGTGTTTTCGCGACCTTCGCTACAATGGCGAGCAGCCGCGGAAGTGATACAGAAAAATTCCCGCGGCGACGGCGACATTGAGGGAGTCGGTGCCCGATCGCATGGGAATGGTGATCCGGCGGTCGCAGAGCGCGACGATCGAAGGATCGAGGCCGTGTCCTTCGCTGCCGAAGAGCAGGGCGAAGCGGTTGGGTCGACCGGCGGACGAAAGTTGCTCGGCGGTGGAATCGAGGACGGTTGCGGCAAGTTGCACGGAGAGCGGATTGCGAAGCTGGCTCAGATCGTCCACCAAATCGGTCGACTCGCGGATCGCCACACGGAGCGACGCGCCCATCGAGACGCGCAGGACACGGCGCGAGAAGGGATCTGCCGAACCGCGGCCAACCAGGACGCCATCGACGCCAAACGCGCTCGCTATCCGCAGAATGGAACCGAGGTTTTCGGGATCCTGGACCTCCGGGCAGATCACCAGGGTCAGCCGTGGGCCCGGCGGAGCGAGTTCCGCGAGCGACGGATTGGGACGCCGCCGCCCGCAAGCCAGAATTCCGCGATGGAAGTCGAAGCCAACCAGCGGCTCGACCAACTCGTCCGGCACGATCCAGACTGGAACGCCAGGCGGTGCGAGCGAGCCGAGCTGCGGCTCGAAACGATTGCTGAGCAGGACCGATTCGACCGAAAAATCGCTGGCGAGCAGACGCCGGACGAGCTTCTCTCCTTCGCAGATGAAGAGTCCTGCCCAGCGAGTGCGATTGGTGTCCTTCAGATGACAATACGGCTCCAGACGCGGATCGTCGAGCGAGGTGATGCGAATTCGCACGTTCACTTCGCCGTGTGGATTACGTCGGTTGAGTCGGTGACGTCGCGCGTGATCGGTTCCGCAAGTTGCAGGGTATTTTTTTGTGCGTTCTCGCGGCGGGTGAAGTGCAGCTCGTAGGTCGCGACGGCTTGTTCACTGGTCTCGTCGAGTTCGAATAGGTGCGTGGCCAGATGATTCTCAGCGTCGAAGCGATGGACAACGTGAGCCGGCTGTGGGTAGATTTCGACTTTGAGGCTGCCGAGGCCGGGCGAGTCTTCGGCATGGCGCTCAATGACCGCCACGCGGAACGGGCTACCGGGCGTGTCGCCACGGCGCGTGCGAACCTGATAAGTCACTCCCGGCAGACCATCGAGCGCCGTCCCCGTGCCGGACTGAGGTAACTGGTTGGCCACCTGCCCGAGCTTCACGATCCAATCGGGCTTCGTCGGCTCGAATTTCAACCAAGCCCGAACCTCCATTTGCTTTGCTCCGGCGGGCCAGTCCTCGGCCAGCCAGTTTAGCACTGGCACGGTCGTGCCCGGCTCGCAGTTCGCGTCGTAGAAAACGTATTTCGCCGGTGCGGCCCGTTTTTCATCCAATATCGGCGTCACCTCGAACCACGATTCGATCGGGCGCGGCGCAAACTGTCGGTCGGCTCGTTGCACCGAAAACGGGAACCGCACTCCTTCGGCCGCGCGAATCGGACGATGAACGCCCAGCCGCCAGACGGTTTCCGTACCCCGATCGCCGTCAATCAGCGGGCCGAAGAGCGGGTCTCCCTTGTCGAAGCCGACGGTTTCGAGCGATTTGCCGTCGGCGCTCAGGACTAGTTCGGCCGCCTCGCCCCCCGACAGTTCGATCTGGTCGGTGAGCGATCCCAGCGCGACCGTGAAGGGATGCGGGCCGTTCGGTTTGGGATTAACCGTCACTGCGGAGCCGACCTGCGCATGGCCAATGTCGTTGCCGCCGCCATCGAAGACGGTGAACACTTTCGGGCCGAGCAATGTTTCGAGCGATTTAACGAGGGTCGTGCCGCTGGAGACCGGCGTAAAGCTCCCTTCGGTCTGGTCGGCCAGCGCGCCAAACTCTTTGGCCGCCTCCGCCTGTTCGCTGGCCGGGATGCCGAAACCGACGATGTGAATTGGAATCTTGCGATCGCCCATCGTGGTCATTACGTCGTCGCGCCGCTTGGGATTCGGCGAGTTGAATTGATAGTTCGCGCCGTCGGTGATCACGACGATGCTCTTCTCCGTGCCCGGCTCATCATTGGCGAAATCGCCGATCGCCTGCACGAGCGACAGATAGAGCGGCGTTTCTCCCCACGGCTTCAGGCTCTTCATCAAGTCGAACACTCCGCCGGCCACCACCGAATCGAACCGTCCCAGCGGCAGCACCAGCTCAACATCTTCGCTGGGCCGCAGATCGTCTGGAATCACGCGAGCATAGTCCGTCTGCCGGAGCATTTGATCGGGTTTCTTGAGGTTCCAGCCGACGCGATGGCCGTAGAACAAAACGCCGACTCGGGCGTCCCCTTCGGAGGCGAGTTCCGCGAGCATTTCGTGCAGCGCGATCTTGGCCGCTTCCAGCCGCGGAATCCGCTGCACGCCTCCCGGGCCTTCCATGTCGGTCAGTTCCGACATACTGTTCGAGCAATCGAGGATGAAGATGATTGATGCCCGCTTGCGGCTGCGTCCGGCGAGTGTCACGGTCGGCGGACCGTAGTTATAAGGCTTGAAATCGATCCGCGCGCCGCCGGTCGGGCGAAGCAGGAACGGCGCGACGAACGGATTCGTGCGCAACAGCGCAACCGCTTCCAGCATCGGCCCGCGGCCGATTAACGCGGCGGTGGGCACTTGCAGATCGAAGCGCTGGCCTTGTTCGGTTGCCGCGTTGCCAGCGGCCAGATCGAGGAATTGCGTTGTCCCGTCGATGCGGCCCTTGGCGTCGCGAACGAAGAGGGCGACCCGCTCCGTCGGGGCCCCTTGTTTCTCAGCTTCAGCAGTGGCCTGCACGCCGAGCTTGATCGTGGCGTTCTCATTTTCCTCCAACAGCAGCACGTCGGAGGCCTCGACGCGGACGGCCGCTCTGGCGGCGCCGCGTCGTCGTTCGAGCAGCTTCGCCAGACGATTGCGCTCGACCAGCAGCGACGGCTCGACCTCGCCGACTGCCTGCGCGGCGCGGAGATAATCCGCCGCGGCGACGGCAAACAGCGGGTCTCCTTGCGTATCGGCCGGTCCCCAAAAATCGTCGAGCACTCGGGCGGCGTGCCAGAGCAACAACTGCTGCAAGTTCCATTGTCGCTGCCGGCGGATCGGATCGTAGTCGAGGGGCGGAAACCAAAGCGAGGCCGCGGCCCGGGTGAGTCGCTCGGCGTCGCCAACGGCAAGGCGAGCTTGAGCGCCACGGTCGGCGTCGGCGCGGCCGGCCGCCCCGGTCGCTGATTCGTTGCTCTCCGAGTCGGCGCCGACATCGTGCAGGCGGCGCAATCTCGCCGGCAGAGTATCCAATAGTTCGCGAACCCGGCCTCCACGCGCCGCGCTCGTTGCGTAGAGGTCTCCGTGAGACGTTTTGTCTTCGCCGAGCCTTTCATGTGGCATATCCGTCGGCTTGTCCAGATTGTCAGTCGTCGCGAGAATCGCCAGCGCCGGATGTTCTTGCCATTCCACGATGCTGCGATGGAGATAGTCGGCGGCGTCGGTTTCCGGGATGCTCGATTTCTTCGGAGACGTCTGTTTGTTCTTTTCCTTGCCGGATTGGTCTTTCCCGTTATCCTTCGCCGACTCGGCAGTCCCGTCGGCGCTCAACTTGGCCGAAGTCTGGACGAGCAAGCGGCGCAGCTCCTCGCGCTGTCGTTGTGGAGCGAGAGGTACGGCGAGCGCCGCGTCTATATCGCGGGCCCTAGCTGCATCGGCCGTTTTGGACTTTTGCAGCCGCGTGCATTCCGCTGCGAACAACTCCTCAAGATGCTCCAATCGCTCCCGGACCTGCCGTGCCTGCTGATCGAGCGCCGGTGACTCGACGGCGGTATCGGCGCCGGCCGGTTCTCCGGCCGCCAGCAGCGCGCCCAGCGCATGATTCGCGTGGATCAGCGGTAGGAGCGAGTTGTTGATTTCGGCGTCGAAGGTTGCCGCGGATTCGTCCGGAGGTAACGGCCGAGCGAGCCACGCCGCCAGATATGGAACCTCGGCATACGCGCGGTCGCGAAGAGCCAATGCGGCGGCAACCGACTTGCTGACTTTCTCGGCCTGAGCGTAACGGCGATCCGACTCCTGCCAGAATGGTTCAGCCGCCGCCAGTGTTGCCGAGTCTCCCGCAAAGAGCCGGTCCTTGGCTTGCTGCGCCGCTCGATCGCCGACCGCCACCAACGGCAGGACCCAATTCTCCGTCCGTTCATCTTCTGGAACGGCCAGCCGCTCGGCCCGCATCTCGACGCCGAGCGCCTTGCCAACGATCGCTGGTCGCTGCCAAACGGACGCCGGCAGCTCATTTCGCATCAAACGCAAATACTGCACCTCGGTCCACTGTGGACCGCGATTACGCGCCGAAAGACCTCCGAGCAACGCATCCGCAGCCGCGCCGCCTGGCGCGGATTGAAACTGCGCAAGTTTGGCGGCCAATTGACTTGCGCCGTCCACGGGCATGCCAAAAAACTCTGCCAGCGGTAGCGTGTGGGCGGTCGGCGGGGGACGCTTAGTCTCGCGATCGGTCAACAGATCGGCGCGAGCGAAGATCGTGCCTTCCTCGGCGAGCTTTGCGGCTCGTTCATCGACCGCGACCGTGTAGCTCTGCAATTCGCGCAGCGCCGCGCGAGCCGGGGCCTTGTAGCCGCCGCCGGCAACGGCCGCTTGTTCCAGCCAGAGCAGTTTCTGCTCGAAGTCGCGCCAAGCCAGCGGATCGAACCGCAGCGGTTCAAACGCCGAGAGCCGATCGCGAGCTTGCCACAATGGATCCAAATCGCGAGCCGTGACGCTTGAGCCGGTGGATGTCGAAGGGGCCGCATCCGCCAGGCGTCGCTGCGTCGCCTTGTTAAGCGCCCAAACGACCGTGAAATCGGCGGCGCTCTCGGGAATCAGCCTCGGTAGCTGATGATCGACCCGATTGTGGCGCACCCATGCATCCACATGGCTTTGCAGATAATCGCGCAGCTCGTGCAGCGAGACGCGGTGATCGCCGTTGCCTCCTTCGCTCGGGTCGTCGGCCGCGCCGGCCAGCCCTAACCGCAAGTAATGCCCGAAAACCGATCCCGACAGATCCGCCGACGCCCAGGCCGTTTGTCCGGGGCTCGTCGAATTGAGAATCACGAGGTTCGGAATCTTCTTCTCGGCAACTACGTCTTGCAGCCGATCGGCAAACGTGTTCGCCAGCAATCCCAGGCTCCAATTCACCGACATTCGATTGCAATCGAGGATCAACAATTTGTGCCATTCATCCGGCAAATGCTCGGCCTTGATTCGCTCGAGTAGATCGGTGACCTTCAGCCATGTTTCGCTCCGCAGCGGCGAGGCGCTGGGCAGTATCAGAGCCGGATGCCCGTCGGCATCGACCGCGCCGTGTACACTCACATAGATAATCACGGCGCCGGTCTTTGAACCGAGCGCGCTCGCGGCGCGCAATTGCCGATCGAGGCTGGCCAGCCCGCTCTCGACCGATCGCCATGCCGCGCTCGCGTCAAGCAGGCGAACCGATTCCTGTTTGTCGAGATCGGCCAAACCCTGCAAATCCTCCTGTGCCCATGCGTTCGGCGGCAGCGGCCAAGCGTATGCCGGGGCGGAGATAGCGATGAGCGGCGTTTGAATCGGCCGAAACCAGAGTTGGTAAACGAACAACGCCAAGAGCCCGACGAAAAGCAGCAAGAAGCCGCCGATCCGCAGCCGGCGCCAGACCTCGCGGTTGTGAATCCGCTCGAGCGGCTGCGATCCGCCATCGCTCTGCCAGCGATGGCTCAGCACTTTGAGCCGCGCCGCTGTCCTACCACGCCAGCCGCGCCGCGCGGAAGGGCTGCTTAGGCCGGGCGGAGAATACTGTCCGGGAAGAGACATAGTGAGTTTCTCGCGATGTTCAATTTGCGGCGCATTATAGCAAACTATGCAGAGCAGTCGTCACACTCAGCGCGAGGGAGGTTCCGCACGCGGAGCGCAGCGACGGCCGTCAATCCGCCAACGGCCGGACCCCTTGCACCTGGGCCTTCGGCGATGATTGATCGAACGCGGTCCAAATGCGTGCCCGGCCGCGCAACTGCCGCATGTAGGCCTCTTCCAGATAATCGTGGCGCTCGCGGAGAATCTCCAGGCGAACCGCATCGGCCACCGATTCGAGCGGCGCCGGACCGGCCCCGTGCCGCTCCAACACGCGTAGCACGCGCCAGCCGTCCGTACCTTCAATCACCTCACTAATTGCGCCGATCGGCATCGTGAAAAGCATCTGAGCGATCCGCGCCGAGGGAATCTGGTCCTTCCGCGTCCAGTCGAATGTCTTCGCCTCGACCGCCTTGGTACGGCTGGTCCCGAACGGCGGCTGCGGAATGCCAAGCGCTCGATTTCGCATAACCTCGATTGCCGCCTTGGCTTCGTCGCGCGATGCAAATCGATCCACCGGCGCCGTCAATTGCTCGTAGCGAACCGCGGCCGGCTGCTCGAATCTGGTCCAATTGGCCCGATAGCAAGCGATCAGTTGTTCCTGTGTCACCGTTTCATCGACTCGAATATTTCCCTTGAGCCAAGCTGTGGCAATGGTCGCCTCGTCGCCGTCCGCGGCGTCAAAGGCTGCTTGGGTCACTTGCGGCGATGCGCGCCGCGCCTCCTGACATAGGAGTTTACGGTCGATAACCCGCGCGAGTTCGCGGCGGATGTAAATCGGCCGTTGACGGAGCTTTTCATCAAGCGACATCGACGGACCGAAATTGGCCAACTGGCGATCGACCTCAGGCGCGACTTCGCTCTCAAAAACCAACTCGCCGTTCACTTCCGCCAGGACGGCGCCGGAGCTGCGAATGACAGAAACTGTCGCCGGGCGGACAATTCGCGCCGCGGGCGAGGATTCAGACTGCTGCGGAGCCAGCGCGGGAGCGGGAGTCGACGCTGTGGCCGAGTGCGTCGCTTTTGCTGCGGGCGTGGTTTGAACGACCACCGACTGCGTCTGACCGCAGCCGCAATCGCTATCGGCCGGAAGGATGGCAACGCGCGGCTGACCGGCCGCACCGGATCGCCCGGCAATTGCATTCGAGGACGATGGGGACGCACGCTCCGCGGATGTTGAGGCGACGGCGCCGGCCTGCCCACCCTCGCCGCCATTCGGCGCCGATTCCGAGGCGGTCACGGGCTGCGGCGATCCCGGCGGACCTTCCGATGGTCCTTCCTTGGGCGCTTCGTTCGTTGGTGGCGAGCCGCCGCACCCGGCCATGGCGAGTCGCGCCTCGCGTCGCACCCGCGCCGAAGGCTCCTTGTAGCACCCTTTCTCCATCTTATTGGCGACCTCGTCGAGCTTTTTAAGCACTTTCGGGCTACAGCAACTCTTGGTCTTGCAGGTGGAACAGGGCTTGCCCGACAGCTCGCGCAAGGCTTTAGCCGCCTCGTAGCGGACTTCTTCCGTGCAGTCGTCGAGCGATTCGAGCAGAGCGTCTTCGATCCCCGGATAGCAGCCGGCGCAGCCCAGAGTCGCCAAATAGCGAATCGCCTTGATTTTTTGCGGCGCGGCATCTTCATCGGCCTTTGCCCCAGCCGCCGCAGCCTCCGCCGGATTTGACGAGGCGGCCATTTTCGGATCGGTGATCGCCAGCACCGGCGGAGTCGATTCGAGGCCGGGAAAAACCGACCCGAGACGGTTCCGAATCCGTTCGATGATTCCAGCGAGAAACTTGGCGCCTCCAGTGACGCCGAGGAACTGCCAAAGCGTCTCATGCGGGCAGCAGGGCTGGGTCGGCGTCGAGACGTTTACGGTCGTCCCGTTTGGCGCCGTGGTCGGCGCCGGTGGCGCTGCCGGAGTCGTTGGCGCGGCGGCAGGGGGCGCCGTCGAAATGCACCCCGTCAGGAGCATCACACCCGCGAGCAACCAGCAAATCGAGCGTCTCGGTTTCATCCCGCGGCCAACTCCGATGGGTCCTGAATGCCCATGCGCCGGCGTCAAAACCGCTACAGCCCGCGCAATCATCCTGACCAATCGGCAGCCGTGAGGGCCTGACTTGAGAATTTAGGCGAGATTTGAGGGCTGCTAGCAGCTACTCATCCTTCCAGCGCCGCGCGGGTGCGCTTCGTCAGTTCGTTGTCCGGCGCTCCAGAGCCCTTGAGGTTGAAAACGCTCGCTGCCAGGTAGCGCTCGCGCCAGGGGGACGACATGGCGGCGTAGTCTTCCATCACGGCCGCGCTGAATTTGTAGTCGTGCGCATCGCGACCCTTGAAGAAAATCAATAGCCGTGCAGCGTCGATCAATTCTTTCGGTGTCGGATTGTCTTTCGCATAGGCCAGCACCTTGCGGGCCGCCGTTGTTCGGTCGCTGCCGACGTCGGCGAGGATCTCGGCGACCGCCTCAGTGCCCGATTTTGTCGGCTGAAGCGGCTCGAGCTGATCGATGGGCGTTCCCTTGCTCTTCGGGTTTCCGCGGAAGAGCGGGATGAATGCCGCGTTCTGCAAGACGAGCAACCGCTTTGTTTGGTCACTCTCGGTTTGGCCGAAAGCGAAGTGCATGGCGTTGGTGGTAGTGACTGCGTGGAGCGAGCGGATATTCGGATCGCGCATCATCAACTCGCCGGCCGCATCGAAAAGCGCCTCCCAGATGGATTGAGGCGCGACCTCGGCGTTGAGAAGTTCCACGACCTTCTCGGAGGCTTCGTTCGCCGATCCGCTGCGAAGCGTCGCCAAGAGTTCGGCCGTGCGCTTCGGATCGGATTTACCATTCGGCCAATCCGGACGAATCTTGGCGGCCAGTTCCTGATTCTGTTTCCAAGGTCGGTCGGGATCGGCATCTCGTTGGGCTGGATTCTCCCCTTCATGCTCGAGCAGCGCGTAGGCCAGCGACCGCAGCACCGGCTCGGCATGTTGCCACCCGATCTGCCGCAGCGCTCGCGAGCTGTTGGCCACATAGATTGCTTTGTGCCCGATGTCGCGAAAATCGCGTATGCCGTAGCGGCAGAAGATTTCGAACGCTTGCTGCGGCTTCGCGGACCTGGCCAACCCTGTGACCGCGGCGTCGGCGGCCGATTCGTCCCAGTTGTCCATCGCTTGAGTGAAGTCCGCGGCCGCTTTGTCGGCGTTGGGAACGACCTTCTCATCAACCCCTTGCATCGTCCAGTGATTCGCTTTGATTTGCTCGGCTTGAGACGATTTGAAGGCATCGATTGCCCAAAAGATGGGCAACCAGCGGTGCTCGTCCGGTGAGGCGAGGCTCGCCAGATGAGCGGAATTCACCACCAGAACCGCATGGAATTTAAACCCGACCGGGCGCGGTTGGATGTCGCGAACTCCGGCCAACAGGAGCGCCGCCAAGAGTTCCTTGTAGGGCAAGCCGCTTTTTATTCGACCGGCCACCACTTCGAGCACGCGCTCGCGCGGCGTGTCCTCCAAGAGGCGCACTAACGGCTCGATATCATCGCCATATCGCACCTTTCTCGGATCGAGCCGGGCTTCATCCGCTGAAACGGGACCAAGCTCGCCGAGAATGCCAAGATTCGATAATCCCAAAACGGCCCCCGTTGCTGCCGCCGTTCTCAAGAAGTCCCGCCTCGGCTGATTTGCGCACATAGCCGGCTCCTTTCATTGCTCCAAGTGAAAGTGACCTCGTCTGCCTCCCGTCGATCTTACCACAAACAGCAGCCGCGGCGGCAAGGGATTTGCTCCGGTCGCGCCGAACCGTACACATTGGCAAGTCCACTTCTGATAGCGAATTTGCGCGACGCTCACGATGGACTAACACCGGTCGGCTACAACCTTTCCAGCTTGGAGGAGCGGAAGCCGGCGCTAATCCGATTGCGACAACTGGTCGGCCCGCGGCGCTTCGCGCCGACGAAGCACGAACTGATTGCAATTCGTTCGCCAAACATTACATTGAGCTTTTCATCCTGGGGAGTCGCTGAAATGAAACTGCATCTTGCCGGGCGCATTCGAGCGGTTCTCATCGTCTTGGGAGTTGTGTGCATCGCTTGTTTGATGACTCCCGGCGTCGTGCAGGGGCAAACGAATTACTTTTATGGAAGCACCGCCAACGGAAACTGGGACACCACCAGCGCTCTTTGGTCGACGCCGACTTACAGTACCAGTGGGTTGGTGCCCTGGGTGAATTCCAACACAAACCCAAACACAGCCTATCTCGACACGGGCACGGGGTTTCCCCCGACTTCGCGCACGCTCACGCTCACGCAAGACATTACCGCCCAATCAGTTTTGTTCGACGCGCGGTCCACGGTCTCTAGCAGTTTCGGCTATACCCAGGCATATGACTTGGCGGGCACGAACACGCTGAATCTTGCTAGCGGAACTCTCACTTTTAACTTTCTCGCGGGCAATACTGCCGACGTCATCAATGCTCAAATCGACGCCAATCTTTCCACTCCCGGCGACTTGACCGTCAATGTCGCCGGCACGGACCTGCAGGCAGGCGCCTTCGGCGATACGACGCTCACGCTGACGGGCGTGGCCACCTTCAACAATCTGAATATCTACGGTGGCTACCTCGGCCTCGGAAGCGCGCGTATCGGCGCCAACACCGTCTTCATCGATCACAATTCCACAATCAGCGGCACGGTCAATCTCTACGGCTACGACGGGCAAAACAAAGATGGAGCGAGTTTTGCCGTTGGCACCACGAGCAGCAACGCGGTCACAGTCAGTGCGAGCAACTTCGTCATTAATCCGAACAACGTCCATGGCACGTCATACTTGCGGAGCGATTTCATCGCTCGAATCGGGGCCAGCAACAGTGGCACAACGATCAACGAGCTGGACGTAAACGGCGTGATCTCCGGCAATGGCGATCTGATGTTCGCCGCCGGTTTCAGTGGCGGGGGAGGGTTGGTCGTACTAAATCAGCACAACACATATCTCGGATTTACGATGTTCAACGCCGGTGCCAGCAGTTCGTCGGGGCTGGGTGTGCTTCAATTGGGCGTCGACAATGCGATCCCCACCGGCAGCCCGCTGGTTTGGGGATTCAACTCGAACGGCAACGGCGGCACCTTGGATCTCAACGGTCACAATCAGACGGTTTCGTCGCTCTGGACTCAATTTGGCGCGGGCAGCAGCGTCATCACGAACAATGCGACCGGCCCAAGCACGAGCACACTCACGATCAGTGGTTCTGATTCTCCGGGTGCATTTGCTCTGCCGATTAACGACGGCAGCGCCGGCGGAAAAGTCGCTTTCGTCCGATCGGGGATTGGCACCACGGTTCTCACGAATGCCAACAGCACATATTCGGGAGGCACAAGCATACTGGGAGGCGTATTGTCAGTTAGCGCCGACCATGTGCTGGGCGCGGTCCCCTCGACCGCGACATCCGGCAGTCTTGTTGTCAACGGCGGCGCGTTGGCGGTGACCGGCGCTGGCTTCACCTTGAGCGGCAATCGCGGAATCGCGCTCGGACCTGCGGTCGGCAGCGGGACCGGAACGATCAACGTGGCCGGCAACGGCAATCTGACTTACGACGGCATCATCGACAACAACGGGCCCCTGAGCACCGGAGGCCTGACCCTGTCTGGCGCGGGAACTTTGACGCTCGACGGAGCGAACACCTACACTGGACCGACGGCGATCAGTCAAGGAACTTTGTCGCTCGCGCAGAGCGGTTCGCTTCATGCGCTTAGCACGGTGACGGTTGGTGTCGGCGGCACGCTGGGCGGCTCCGGTACTGCAAATGGATCGGTCGTGGTCAATGGCACGATTGCTCCCGGAACCACCACGCAAGTTGGCCAGCTCAACGTCGGCAGTCTCACGCTGTCCGGCGGCGGCGTCTACAACTGGAAACTGTTCAATGCCCCCGGCGCCGCGGGGAACGACTGGGATTTAATCTCGGTCGGAGCGATGGGGACCGGAGCAGTTACGTTGAACAACTCTCAGGCCAATCCGTTCACCATCAATGTGACGGCGCCTCCCGGCGGCCTTATCAATTTCGTCGACACGCAGAGCTATACGTGGCAGATTCTCAGCGCCGGTAGCTTTGTCGGCGGCCCTTACAATGCAAATCTGTTCAACGTCAACACATCCGCCTTCCCATCCGGCGATCCCGGTTCGACGATCACATTGTCCAATTCGGGAGGAAACCTGTCGCTTGTCTATACCCCTGGGCCAACACCGTTGATTTGGAAGCAGCCGACCGGAGGATCGGGAAATTGGAGCAACGACGCGAGCGCGACCGATTGGACCGGCGGCCCATGGACTTCTGGCTCTGCGGCGGCATTCAACAATGGTTCTGGAAATGACTTGGTGATGCTGCAGGCACCCATTGCCGCCGCTGGCCTGCAGTTCAACACCGGTGGATACACGATCGCCGGCAGCGGGGCAAACACGATCACGGCCCCCGCAATTTCCGTCACAAATGCGGGAGACAAGGTCACCGTTAGCGCGCAGATTGTCGGCACCAACCTGACAATGAGAGGGACCGGCACGTTGATCCTCACCGGGCCAAATACCTACACCGGTACAACCACGATTGCCAGCGGCACCCTGCAAGGCAACACGACAAGTCTGCCGACGGATGTAATTGACAACGGGTCGCTCGTCTTTGCCCAGGCGGCGAGTGGGACCTTTTCTCACAACATCAGTGGCGGTGGAGCGATCGTCGTTCAGAACCAGAACAACAGTGTCTTGACGATAGGCGGCACGAATGCATCGACCAGCTTTGTAAGAATCAATAGCGGAGTGGTCAGCGTCGACTCCGACGCCCGCTTGGGCAATTCAAGTTCTGTGATGCTCAACGGCGGGACGTTGCGAACGACGGCTGGCTTTAGTTCGACGCGCACAATCAACGTCGGCGACCCCGCGGTTTTTAATCCGGTAGATGGCACGCTGGACACGCAGGCCAACACGGTCGTCTTGAGCGGCGGCAACAGCCTCGCGCCGCAAATCGTGCTCAACAATACCAGCGCGTTCCACAAGGTTGGCAGCGGCGAGTTGCAGGTTACGAATAGCGGATTCACGTATGGCGGCGGCCTCAATACGGCGGGACTTGTCGAGGTCGATCAAGGAACGCTCACGGTCGGAATTAAGACAGGTAGCGGTAGCAGTTCTTCCAATCCGGCCAGCTTCTTCGGTCCAACCGGTTTCTCGAACGGCCTGGCCCTGATGGATGGCACGACGTTCGTCGATGCCGCCTCGACTTCCGGCAACGCGAGCTTGAACTCCTTGAGTTCGCTGAGCGTCACCGGCAACGCGACGTTCCAAATCTATCGCACCCAGACGACAGATTCGGGGCTTTCCGAGTCCCCCTCGTTGACCATCGACGGGAATCGTGCCACTCCGCTAACGCTCAACGGCACACTGACCGTCAACGGCAACGGGAATCTTGCTAACGGAACACCGCGGCTCACCGTCGGCGCACTGACGCTCACCGGCGATTCAACGCTCCAAATGGTGACCAATGCGTTAAGTCAACCCGGCGGCACGGGCGGCCCCAAGAGTTACTCGACGAACTTCGCCGAGACCGGACTCTTCGTGGACAACGGCCACACGCTCACCTTCGGCGCGGGCGGCAATGCCACGAACTTCCCAGGCACGGGCATCCTCCTCAACGCGGTGGCGGGCAACAATGTCGTCACGGGCAACTGGATCATCGGCAATCCCGCCGGCACCAACGGCGTCACCGTCTCGGTCGGGGGCGGAGACAATCTTTCGTTCACCAGCGGCAGTATTACCGTCAACCCCTTCGGTCAACTCCTTCTGAACAAGGGGTTTACCTACGGCACCGTGGGCCAGACCCTCACGCTAAACGGGATTGGCGCGGCCAAATCGGGTTTCGGCAGCAACAGCGGCACGGCCGGCGCACTTCTGACCGCTTCGGGAAACAATACCACTTACATCGGCAACGTGGCGCTGGCGACCAATTCGATCATCAACATTCCCCTATCGTCGGCAACGGCGACGCCGCCGCTAACCGGGTCCTTGACTCTCAAAGGCACGATCTCCGGTCCCGGCTTGCTGCAAAAACAGGGTACGGGCAATCTGTTCATCGATGGCGTCAACACGTCGAACGAAAATGTCCTGGTCGGCAACGGAACCATCGCAGTGGGCGATGGAAACAGTTCCCTCTTCGGCACCGCCGTCATGCCGACGGGCAACCTAACACTCGGTGAGCAGCCCACCACCGACACGGTCAGCAACACAACCGTGAATTTTCGCAATGAGGCCCAAACGATCGGCAACCTGGCCAGTAGTTTTGCCGCCAGTTCGGGCACGATAGCCCAGACCGTCATGTTGACGGGAACCGACCTGGGAGGCACGGTGCTCACAATCAACGAGACGGGCGCCACCACCTTCGGACCCGGCGCCGTTTCCACGCTGACCAGCACGATAACCGGGGCGGGCAGCATCGTTCTCGGCAGCACTGCCACCGGAACTCTGACCTTCACAGGCACGAACAACTACAACGGCGGTACGACGATCAACGGTGGGAAGTTGGCCCTGGCGGGTGGAACGAACGTGGGAAAGATCTACGGCGGCGACGTCGCTATCAACGCCAATGGCATCTTAGGCGTCAACACGGCAATGAATCTCGTCATGGGAAACCCCACCCCGCCCATGGGGGCAAATACCGCCGCAACTGCCCTGATCAATTCCGGGGGAACCATGTCGATCGATACGAACTTCGACGCCAGCATTCTCGTCGACTCGGCATCAGTCGGCATTCTCGCGCTCAATACCAATAACAGCACTCTCAGCGGCACGAGCGGCAGCAGCGCCTTCATTGGGGCGTTCGGTGCGGAGTCGCTGACTAGCACCATGCTCGCTCCCGGGGCCGGTAATACCTACCGCTTAGGGGGGCGCGGCGGAGCGCTCACCGTATCCAACGGCGTGCTGACGGACAGCGCCGGCCCCGTGAGTAATAGCTTGCTCGTCGGCAGCAGCCAACCGAACGGATCGGGCACCGTCATTCTCGCCGCTGTCAATACATTCAGCGGAGGCACGACGGTCAATAACGGGACCCTCCAGACGACCGCCGACGGCGCCCTCGGCTCCGGCGGCTTGGCCGTCAACGCGGCCTCCGCTGCCGTCTCCCTCGCATCTTTGCAATCGAATGAGGTCGTCAGCAGCTTGTCGTCGGCCATCTCGGGCGGGGGGACTGCTAACCTGACAGTTGCCGCGGGCAAGTCCCTGACCGACAATCAATCGACGAGCACGTCGTTTCAAGGTACGGTTAACCTATCCAACGGGACGACGGCGCATTCGGGTGGCACGCTAACCAAGTCCGGCGGCGGAACTCTCGAAGTGGATGGCGCTCCATCGCTCGGTCCCAATAGCAACATCAATGTCAATGCCGGCAAACTGAAGTTCAATGTCAACAGCGGCTCGGTGTTCGTCGGTACCGGCGTTCTGGTGACCGTTACCGGCAGCACTGGCAACTTGGAACTGGCGGGCTCAGAGTCCGCCTTGGATCCGCTCTTGCTCAAGGGTCGGGCCGACATTCTGAACAATAGCACGGCGGCGGCAGGCGTGTTGATCAGCGGTATCCACCAGCAGGTCGGCTCCATCGACGGCGCCGGCACCACACAGGTCGACGCCGGTAGCGACCTGACTGCCAATCATATCGTTCAGGGATCGCTGATAATCGGCGGGACTGCCGGGAATCCGGGACGCGTGACCATCGATGCCTCCGATTCCAGCGGCAATCCGCTGGCTTCAGGCGAGGCGAGCGGAGGTTTTGCGATCGCCGGCTCTGTGTCCGTCGGCGGCCCATTCGATTTGAGTTCAACGGATTCGGTGCTCGCGACCGAGGCCGTGCAATCGGGTCATTCGGTCGCCGTCCAATTGGGAGCAGGAGGCAGTTCGTCGGTGGGCGGCAATCTCACGACCGTTCCAGAGCCATCGAGCATTCTGTTGGCTGCCGTGGGCGCTCTCGCGCTCGGAATTGTGGCCGAGCGAAAACGATTGCTCAAATCGAGGCCATGATGGATAATCGGTTGTCGCGCCCCTGAGAGGATTGTCAGAGGGAGTCAAGGAACATGCTCATCGCGATCGCATCGATGCGAAAGGGTTCGGTTCGAATTCCAATCGACGAAGAGAACATAACGGCGAGCCCCCGCATCGCGGGAATCCGGCGGCGCCGTCCGCGAGGATTTACCCTCGTTGAATTGCTCGTCGTGATCGCGATCATCGGAATTCTCGTCGCGCTTTTGCTGCCGGCAATTCAGGCCGCCCGCGAAGCGGCTCGGCGGATGCAGTGCGGGAATAATTTGCGGCAGATTGGTCTGGGGATGCACAACTATTTGGGTGCATTTGGATATTTCCCAGCCGGTCAGGCCGACTACTCGAATGCTCCGCCGTTCAACCGGACTTGGTCGTGGTGCAGCTATTTCCTCGATTTCGTCGAACAGAAGGCCCTTCACAGCCTAATCCTCTTTAACCAAGATCATCGCCAACCGCCGAACTGGAAATCGGATCTATCCGGGCCGACGAACATGTTGATTCCCATCTATCTCTGTCCCAGCACCACCCACGTGCAACTGCTTCCCTCGGGCGATCCCTCGCGCGGTCCCGAGGGGCGAATCGCGGACCTGAACGGCAACGGCAAGCTGGATGCCGGCACCGGAGAAGGACTGGCCTGTATCGACTACGGCGGCAACAGCGGGCCGAGTGGGACCAATTCTCAGGGCAGCCCAATCATCAATCCGGCCACTAACCAGCGCTATGTCAATAACCAAGGCGTTTTGCTGAACATCAGCGATTTGATCGCTCAGGGCAAGACGGGCGCGCTCGTCGCCCCGCGAATCCGGCCGCGCGAAATCACCGACGGGATGA
>DASZFO010000054.1 GCA_035939775.1 Pirellulales bacterium
TGCGGAAGTGCATCGAGTTCGCGGCCGTCATCAAGGAGCATGGTGGCGATCGAATCGGCGTGCCGCGTTCAACGATCGCAAAGGAACTCGAAAAGAGTGGGGCATCATCCGGGTTCCAGTTACTTGCCGCGAGCGCCAAGATATTTGGCATTACCGAAGGGCACGGCGACACGCGACTGACGGCCCTCGCAAGAAGCTACTTCTTCCCCACAAATGAACGCGAATCGCGATCGGCCGAATTGGCGTTTATGATCGAGCCGCCAGTCTTCGCCGAATTGGTTAAGAGGCTGGACGGTGCCAAGCTGCCCAACACTTCGATCCTGTCCAACATTTTGTCGCAAATGGGCGTGACGGAAAGTTGGCGGATGCGCGCGGCGCAGATTTTTTCGAGCACTGCGGCAGAACTAAATGTGATCGACCGACTTGGCTTTTTGAGATATGAGGCAGCGTGCAATGCGGCAGCGCTGGGCGAACCGCGGCCGCAGCCACCAGAGAGGACGAATGACAATCAGAACGCCACGCAGCAGACGGCACCAACCCACGAGCCTGAGCAGAGAATCACTGCGAAAGGAAATGTTTGGGTCTACAGCGAAGGCGGCGGCACAGTGCGATTGGAGACCACAGACCCATTGCCACGAGAGCTTTGGGCGAGGCTGAAACGCTACGTGGAAGTTCTCAATCCATCACCTGAACAAACCAAGGAGGCAAATGATGGTAGTAAATGAGCGCGCAACGGGCACCACGGACCGAACCCGGTAGCGCAAAGCATAAAAGACACCCGCCCGCCCGGTTACTTTTGGCAAAGCAGACGCCGGGCGAGGCGGGAAGGTCCACCTGGGAAGGTGGTCCGTGTACTGGCGTACTTAAAGGGACTTTACATCCCTAGGAGCCGCTGTGTCAGCAGTGGATGGGTTCGATTCCTCCGCCTTCCGCTCAGAACCCACGTTTTCGATGATAGTTGATCGAGCCGTGCGGAGCAACACCGCACGGCTCCATTCTGATATCCGGTCGCCAGCGCTTTTAGCCGCTGCAAGCAATTCCTTGTGTTCTGCCGGTTGGAGCCGTAAGGTTAGAACCACGGCACGACTTTCCCCCTTGGCGAGTTTCGGACGGCCACGGCGGGTTTTCTTTTTTGCCATACATAAAATATAGCCCTCAGTTCAGAATTACGCAAGAATTCATTTGAGCCGCAGCATCCGCTAGAATGGCCCTTCATGGCCTCCCCCTCTCCCCGCCGCCCTTTTCACTACCGAGACGGGCGCCCATTCGTCGATGCCTCTCCGGCCCTCTGGTGGATCGTGGGGTTCATCATCATTTTTCTGTTGCTACTCATATGAGACTGCCCCGCTTCCAGTTCAGCCTGCGGACGCTTTTCGTGGTCGTCACGCTGTTGGCGATTTTCTGCGGAGCCGCCGTGTGGGTTGTCCAAGATCGGCAGCGGTTGATCCAAGAGCGCGATGGCGCAAGGTTCGACGCCGCTCGACAAAACCGGATAATGGATCAAATGATAAGAGAAACGCAACTTCTACAATGGCAATTGGATAGGCTAAAGGCAAACCAAGCGGCTGTCTCGCCCGGAAAATAATCGCCCTGTACACAAGAACGGACCACTACCCCCCGCCGCCGCTTCCAGTTCAGCCAGGCCGATCTGCTAGAATGAGCGCATGGACACGCCCGCGAATCAGCAGTTGAACCAGCCGCAACCGGACGGCTCCGAAGCGATGCCGAAGGTCAGGCCGGTTTTCCGTGTCCTCGGAATTGTGGCTTTCACGGTCCTGGCCGTCGCGAGCTTTGTCACGGCCATATCCATCGGCTTCCGCCAAGGCTTCTGGTCGGCTGCATGGAGCGCATATGCGGGTTTTGTGTTTGCCGCCATTGGCGTTTCCTGGTTTGCGACATTCCGCCGCGAACGAATGAAGCCGTGAATTCTCGCCCCTCCACCAGCAACACTTAATCCATCACCACCCAGCGTCGGCGGCCACTTGCGTGGGGCGGGCGTCGAGGTTAGCATTCGCAGGTCATCTTGCCGATGTTTTTCGGCCTGGCCGACCCGTGAATGCCGCTGCCGTGAGCCGCCTCGAATGAGCCTGCCGCTCCTTTTCAACCCTTGCCTCGGTGCGGTCGAATTGCCCGGCGGCGGCATCGACATGACGCCGTTTCTCGAGCTGTATGTCTTTTTGCTCGCCGGCTTTCTCGGCTACCAGATCATCACGAAGGTGCCGTCGCTACTGCACACGCCGCTGATGTCGGCCACCAACGCCATCTCCGGCATCTCGCTGGTTGGTTCGCTCGTCGCCGCCGGGGCGACCGAGCGCGGGGCGCTCAGCGTGACGCTCGGCTTCGTCGCCGTGGTCGCTGCCACGATCAACGTCGTCGGCGGGTTCATGATCACGGATCGGATGCTCAAGATGTTCAAGCGACAGGAAAAGAAGTGAGCGGCGAACCGTCGCGTCGCGGCACCTTATGAGCAGTCCCCTTATCCTGTTTGCCGATGCCACGACGCTGCTTGCCGGGCCGGTCTTCAGCAACGGCGATAACACCGCGAAAGTATACTTCGTCCAGATCGCGTATCTCATCGCCTCGGCGCTCTTCATCCTGGGGCTGAAGGGACTCACCGCGCCGGACAAAGCCCGCAACGGCATGCGCCTGGCCGCAGCCGGGATGCTCGCCGCCGTGATCGGCACGCTGTTGCACCACGACATCGTCAGCTTCACGTGGATCATTATCGGGCTGATCGTTGGCGGCGGGATCGGCGCGGCGATCTCGATCTGGATGCCGATGACGGCCGTGCCGCAACGGACGGCCATCTCGCATGCCTTCGGGGCGCTGGCCGCGACACTCGTCGGCATCGAGCATTACCAGCACACGCTGGCCACCGCCGGATTCATTCCGCGCTCGGAAATGGCGGCCTTGGGGTTCGAGGTCATGTTCGGCTCGCTCACGATAACCGGCAGCTTCATGGCCTTCGGCAAGCTGCAAGGTTTCGTGCCGAGCGCGCCGATCACGTACAGGTTTCAGAATCATTCGAATATCGGGCTGTTCTTCGTCGCCGTTTGCCTGTTCGTCGCGCTGGTGGCTGTGCCGTCGGACTCCGGCGCGCACGTGTTCTTGTTTTATCTGATGGTCGCGATCGGGCTGGCCGTTGGCGTGCTGATCGTGCTGCCGATCGGCGGGGCCGACATGCCGGTGGTCATTTCGCTCTTGAACTCGTATGCCGGGCTGGCGTCGTCGGCCACCGGCTTCGCCTTGCAGAACAACGTGCTGATCATCGCTGGCGCGCTCGATGGGGCGAGCGGCTTCATCCTTTCGATTCTCATGAGCCGTGCGATGAACCGCTCATTCGCCAATGTGCTCTTCGGGGCGTTTGGCAGCGCCGGAACGGCGGGGGGCGCGACCGAATCGCTCGAAGGAAAGATCGTCCGCAGCATCACGGTGGACGACGCGGCGATCCAATTGGCCTATGCCCGCAGCGTCATCGTCATCCCTGGCTACGGCATGGCAGTGGCCCATGCTCAGCACGAGGTCCGCGAGTTGGCCGAGCAGATCGAGCAGCGCGGCGGCGAGGTTAAATTCGCCATCCATCCGGTCGCCGGGCGAATGCCGGGGCACATGAACGTGCTCCTGGCCGAGGCCAATGTTCCCTACGACAAGCTGTTCGAGATGGACGACATCAATGGCGACTTCAATCACACTGACGTGGCCCTGGTGATTGGAGCAAACGACGTAGTGAACCCCGCCGCCCGCACCGATCCCGCCAGCCCAATCCACGGGATGCCGATCCTCAACGCCGACCACGCGAAGAACATCATCGTGCTCAAGCGGAGCATGAACCCAGGATTTGCCGGGATCGAGAACGCTCTATTCTACGACCCCAAATGCGCGATCCTGTTCGGCGACGCCAAATCGTCGCTCACGAAGCTAGTGGGAGCCGTGAAGGCGGCGTGAGAGGAAGGGGCTGGAGACTCGGGACTGGGGGCGAGGGCGGGTGGCCGGGGCGTGCACGCATGGAACGTCGATCCGTTCAACGGCATGTTGTCGAAATGCATCATCCGTTCTCGCCACAAGGGGCCCTGTATTCGTTCTTCACGTTGCTAAGTCGCGGCCTCGTCCTTGATTGAAGCGGACAATTCCCGCCACAACTGGCTAATCTCTGCTTTGGCATCGCAAGTGCTTTGAATTGCCTGATCGTATTCGGCGGTTCATCCCGTCAAGCCTCTTTTCTTGCAGCGGAGCGTGGCATGGGTGCAGGTAATGCAAGCCAGTGATCTTGTCGAACTTGCCGCGCTCATTTCGGCCGAGACCCCGGGGCTGCTTGGCCGCGGCGAGCGGATCTCCGCCGCCGGGATCGATGCCTATTGGACCGCGTCGAAGTGCCGGCTCGATCGTTGGTCGCGGCGGTTGAAGGATGCCGGCGACTCGGACGACCATGGAAGCGGCAAATCCGTCGCGCATGCCCGATCATGCACCGCGATTTGCGCCGAAATCCTCACGAGCGAGATTCTCACCCGTGTATGGACTGCCGCCGCGGCAACGTCGGACCAAATCGAGCTGACGAGTGATCTCGAGCCGATCGCTCAGAGCATCCTCTTCGGCCATCAAGAGGCGCGGCATCGAGCGTTGAATCTGATCGCGACCGGATTCGATCGGGAAGCAAGCGCCGCTGCACGCCTCGACAAGCTTCGCCGCGTGTGCGAGCGTTGGACTGATCTGTTGCTCGCTCCACTGACCGCGCTTTGCGACATTCGACATTTCGCCCACGATCCGACCCGAGTTGGCGACTTCGCCCAGGACCAACTGGACGAGGGCAATTCGCCCGCCGCGGCACGGGCGCGCGAAATCCTGGCCGCATCGATGCAATCGACCTTTCGGGGAGGGCCATTCTCTCTCAGCCCGAACGCCGATCTAAATAGCCGTATCGCGGCTGCCATCGTGGCGTGCCTCGGATCGGAATACTTCGAGGCGTCGGGAGTCAGGCCGGGAGGCCTGACCTACGGGTGGCTGTTCCAAGCGCGGATGTTGAATGCCGCCAGCGACGCTCAGCGGCTGGTCGAGGAGTTGCTCAATTCCCGGTAGCTGAATTCGCCAGAATTCAGACGCCATGCGCATTTCACGCTCTTCGGAATTCTGGCGAATTCCGCTACGTCCCGCTTGCCACATGTCACTTGCCACTTGTCACTTCAGCCGGCCCCTTTCTAGTCCCTGCATCGCCGAGTAGAATCTGCTACACAATTGCCGACTCTCGACCAGCAGGTGACTCGACATGGCCTACGACGTGACCTTGATTACCGGCGACGGGACCGGGCCGGAACTGGCCGAGGCGGCCCGCAAGTGCCTCGACGCCACCGGCATAAGGTTCAATTGGGACGTGCAGGAGGCGGGCATCGACGTGATGGCCCGCACCGGCACCCCGCTTCCAGACGCCGTGATGGAAAGCGTCAAGCGGACGCGCTGTGCCCTCAAAGCCCCGATCACGACCCCCGTCGGCACCGGCTTCCGCAGCATCAACGTCTACCTGCGGCACGCGCTCGGCCTCTACGCCTGCCTCCGCCCGTGCAAGCATTATCGGGGCGTGCGGACGTTCTTCGACCGCGTGCCGGTCGATCTGGTGATCGTCCGCGAGAATACTGAGAGCTTGTATGCCGGCATCGAATTCGAGCGCGGCAAGCCCGAGACGGCCGAGGCGATCCAATACATCAACGCCCATTCCAAGTCGGGCAAGATCAAGACGGGCGAGGATGAGACCGGCCTGACGATCAAGTCGATCAGCGTCTCGGCCACGCAGCGGATCGTCCGCTATGCTTTCGACTATGCCCGCAAGAATGGCCGCAAGAAGGTGACCAGCGTCCACAAGGCGAATATCCTCAAGTTTACCGACGGGCTGTTTTTGGAAACCTCGCGGCAAGTGGCTAACGAGTATCCCGATATCCAGTTCGAGGACCGGATTGTCGACAACATGTGCATGCAGCTTGTGCAAAAGCCGGAGCTGTACGATGTGCTGGTGCTGCCGAATCTATACGGAGACGTGCTGAGCGATCTGGCGGCCGGGCTGGTCGGCGGGTTGGGCGTCGCCCCCGGCGCGAACATCGGGCCGGAAGGGGCTGTGTTCGAGGCGACCCACGGCAGCGCCCCGAGATACAAAGGGCTGAACAAAGTGAACCCGACGGCCCTGATCCTCTCCGGCATGCTGATGCTCCGCCACCTCGGCGAACCAGCCGCCGCCGACCGGCTCGAAAACGCAGTCGCCGCCGTGATCTCCGAAGGCAAGCACGTCACCTACGACCTCAAGCCCCACCGCGACGACCCCACCGCCGTCGGCACGCAACAGATGGCGGAAGCGATCTGCGATGCGATCAAGAGTTAGGTGTTGATCAGGGAGGCGGAGCCAATCGGCGGCTGACGAGTCGGGTTCATAAATCGGTCCGCAGTACGCAAAGCGTGCTTGAACGTCCAGTCCCCAGCCTCTAATCCACACCGGCTTCAAATCTGATTTGACGGGTGCCATGGCCACTGCCCTGAGTGGCCATGCGCCACCGCGGTCATGCCCACGCCGAGCCGTGGGCATGGCACCCCAAAGTATCAATGCAGCATTGAAGCTCTACTAGCCCCCGATTTGAATCCTTCCAACTTCCGCGAGCTGGTTAGCGGGCGGCGCCGAGGCGCGGCGGCGGCGCTTCTGCGCGGTGCGCTGCGAGTCGCGGAGTTTCCGTACACATCTGCGATTCGCTGGCGGAATCGGCAATTCGATCGGGGGCGGAAAGCGATTGAACGAGCGGGCGTGCCGGTGGTGAGCGTGGGGAATCTAACACTCGGCGGCACCGGAAAGACGCCGCTGGTGGAATGGCTGGCCCGGTGGTTTCGCGCGCAGGACGTGCGAGTGGCAATCATCAGCCGCGGTTATGGTGCGGAGGCGGGGGCGCGGAACGATGAGGCGCTCGAATTGGAGCAGAGACTGCCCGACGTGCCGCACGTGCAGAACCCCGATCGCGTGGCAGCGGCGCGGATGGCGATCGAGGAGTTCGAGTCTCAGTTGATCTTGCTCGACGACGCCTTTCAGCATCGACGGATTCATCGCGATCTGGACGTCGTGCTGTTGGATGCGCTCGAGCCGTTCGGGTTCGGCCACGTCTTCCCGCGCGGCATGTTGCGCGAGCCGCTCTCGGGCTTGAGCCGGGCCGGCGTGGTCGCCCTCTCGCGAGCGAATCTGGTCGATGTAGCGAAGCGGGAGCGAATCAAGTCGGTCGTGCGGCGGAATGCGCCGGCGGCACTGTGGATCGAATGCGATCATGCGCCGCGGGGGCTGCAATCGGTCAGTGGGGTAACGGCGGAACTCAGTGCGCTGGCGGGCAAGCCGGTCGCTGCGTTCTGCGGGATCGGCAATCCGGATGGATTTCGGCGGACGCTCGAGCAGTGCGGGATTCAAGTGTCCGCGTTTCGCGAGTTTCCTGACCACTTCGCCTACCAGCGGGCCGACGTGGAATCGCTCTTGAACTGGGTGGCGGGTTTGTCCGTCGAAGCAGTGATCTGCACACAGAAAGACCTCGTCAAGTTGGGAATCGATCGCTTGGGTCCGCGGCCGCTATGGGCTTTCGCGATCAGCCTGCAAATCTCAACGGGCCAGTTGGCATTTGAATCTCGCTTGCAACAGATGCTGGCAATCGTCAAGCGATAGCTGCCAGTTTTTCGCGGCCGACGCTGCTAGCGTCGGCGACGACGGCACAAATTGCCGGAACGAATGAGGCGCACGAGGCGCTGCGACGCCCGACTGCTATTGGTTACCGCGCGCTAGCATTGGTATCCTTTCACCGCGTCTGAAGATATCCCGCCGCAAGCGGCGAGGCTAACGGGACCGACCTCAGACCTCCGATCCCCGACCCATGCTCACTGTCCTCATCCCGGCCAAGAACGAGCGGTTGAATATCCGCCCGTGCATCGAGTCGGCCCGGTCGATCGCCGACGAGATTCTCGTGGCCGATTCGGGTTCGACGGACGGCACTTTAGACATCGCGCGGGAGATGGGCTGCCGGATCGTCGAGCGCGAATTGGTCGATTTCTCCGATTTCAAGAATTGGGCAATCCCGCAGGCGAAGCATCCGTGGGTGTTGGTGCTCGATGCCGACGAACGGGTGACGCCCGAGCTGGCCGACGAAATCCGGCTGACCCTCGCCAATCCGCCGACGGAACTCGACGGTTATTGGATAGGCCGCGAGAACTATTTCATGGGGCAGCGAGTTCACCATTGCGGCTGGAACAGCGACGCCGTGTTTCGCCTGTTTCGCCGCGACGTGTGCCGCTACACCAATCGCCGCGTTCACGAAGCCGTCGCGGTCTCGCCCGGGCGTGACGGGCGGTTGGCGGCCAGGCTCCGGCACTACACGGTTTGGAACTACGATCGCTATCTGGCCAAGATGGCCCACTACACTCGTCTCGGCGCGATGGACCTGCACGACCGCGGCCGCCGCGCCGGCTTCGCCGGCATGTTCTTCCGCGTTCCGCTACGGTTCCTTCAGCTTTACATCTTCCGGCTGGGGTTTCTCGATGGGCTGACGGGATTGCAAATCTGCATGCTCACGGCCTTCACCGGTTTCTTGAAACAAGCGCGCCTCTGGGAAATCGACCACGCCCTGCCGCAGCCCGACCCCGAGGCGGAGCGAGAGCGACGCGCGGCATGATTAAAAATGCGTATGCCTGATATCGAGATCGCCATCTCCGTCACAACCTATCAGAAGCCGTGGCATCTGCGGCGGGCGTTGGCGTCGATCGCTGGGCAGCAAGGAGTCGACGGCAAGTTCGAGGTGGTGGTCACCGACGATGGCTCGACCGATGAAACGCCTCAGATTGTCGAGCGGTTTCGCCGCGGGGTCGATTTCCCGGTCCATTTCACGACTCACGAGCGCGCCGCCTTTCAAGTCTCGCGTTGCCGCAACGAAGGTGCGCGCGCCACAACGGCGCCGTATCTGCTTTTCGTCGATGGCGATTGCGTTTTACCGCCGGACCATTTGGCGATTCATCTAGCGCGCCGGCGACCCGGTCGAGCGATGCTCGGCGATTGCTATCGGATCGAAAAGGAAGTTTCGGAGACGCTGACCGAAGCCGGGGCGCAGCGCGGCGAATTCCTTGCCTGGCACGTCAACGGCGAGCGAGAGCGCCATGCCCGCCAACACCGCAAGGCCCGGCTATATGGTTTTCTGCGGCATTCACGGAAGCCGAAGCTGGTCGGCAATAATGTTGGCGTTTGGCGAAGCGATTTCGAGCGAGTCAACGGCTTCGACGAGAATTTCTGCGGCTGGGGACAGGAGGACGACGATCTGGGACTGCGGCTGCGCCGGGCCGGCGTGCGGCTCGATTCGATCCTCCATTGGACGCGGTCGTATCATCTTTGGCATCCGCGCGATCCCACCTCAACTTCCGCTTGGCGCGAGGGGACCAATGTGCCGTATTTCCTCCGCCGCGGTCAATTGACCCGTTGCCGCAACGGGCTGGTGAAACGACCGATCGCCGATTTGGCGATTCAAATCATCGGCAGATCCGCGGCGGACGAGCGCCTGGCTGAGTTGATGCAACCTATCGGCAGGGCGCTGACCGAGCGCCTCGCTCAAGCAGCGGCCGTGCGAACGCGGCCGGAGGTTGAGATTCTCGCACTTCCGGGCGCGGGGCAATTCAGCGGCCGCGCCGAATTCCAAATGCTCGTGCTTCTCGACAACGTCACGCCCAGCGCGCAAGTGCTGCGACAGGCCAATTTGATCGTCTCGGATTGCAGGCTGGCCGATCTAAACGGCACGCGGCAGTTTGGGCTAAACGAATTCGACCGAGCGCTCGACGCGATCGCGTGACACATTTTGTCGTAGTGGCACCCCACGATCACGCGCCCAGCCAATCAGTCGCGGAGCGCACCTCGACTCGCGGAATCACGAGTTCGCGCGGCACGAGGGCGGGCCAATAGGCGAACACTGGGCGGACGGCGCTGCGGCCGCTTGCGTACCCCGCCAGGCCAGGCGGACCGCTGGTGATGAGCGGGGCGAATTCGGCCGCGAACCGTTCGACCGCCTCGCGGCGCGGGTCGCGCGCAGCAACACGAAGCACCACCTCCCGCAAACCCGCGCGCAGCGGCTGCAATCCGGGCACGCCGTCGCCCGAGCCGAGACATTCGACGCAGGTTGCCTCCAACACATAACCGGCCGCTGCAACCCGATCCAAGATCATTTGCCCGCAAGCCTTCGCCTTCGCCACGCAGTCGGGGCCATAAACGAGCAATTGCCCGCTGGCGGTGAAGCCGGCCCGATAGGCAAGCGATAGCTTGAGGCAGTCCGGCGCCGGTCGGCCCGTCGCCCCTCGGACCGTAACGCGATCCGGCCCGGTTTCGGAGATTTCGACCGTGGTGAAATCGACATCGACGTCGGGTGTCAAGTAATGTGCGGGATCGCCGATCTCGTAGACAAGCTGCTCGGCGACCGAGTGGCGGTTGACGAGGCCCCCCGTGCCGGACGGTTTAGTGATCGTGGCCGTGGCATCGTCGTGCAGTTCAGCGATAGGATAACCGACGTTCGCTAGATCGAGGTTTCGCCAGTGACGATACAGCCCTCCGGTCACTTGGGCGCCGCACTCGATCAAATGCCCGGCAACGCTCGAGCCGGCCAGCCGATTCCAATCATCCCACGACCAGCCGAATTCATGCACCGCGGGTCCGACGGTGAGCGAGGCATCCGCGACGCGCCCTGTGATGACGATCCGCGCCCCGCTCGATAGCGATTGAGCGATCGGCTGCGCGCCCAAGTAGGCGTTTGCGGTGACGACTGGCGATTCGAGTTCCGCCAGCGGTTGGCCCGTTTCGAGATTCTCCAATCGGCAACCTGCGGCCTTGATCTCATCGAGTCGGCTATGCAAATCGTCTCCTTCGACGACACCGATCGGCAGGTCGGTCAATCCGGCATCCGCCAGCGCGCGTGCTGCCGATTGCGCGCAGGCCCGCGGATTCATCCCGCCGGCGTTCGTCACGATCCGCAGCTTCGGCTGCCGCAAAAGCGCCGGGCGCAAGCTGGCAAGCACCTTAATGAAATCCGCGGCATACCCGGCGGCAGGGTCCTTCTCGCGGAGCCGTGCCAGAATCGAAAGCGTCAACTCGGCCAAATACTCGAGCGTGAGATAATCGACCTCGGCCCCCTCGACTAACCGCCGCGGCGCATCGAGATTATCG
>DASZFO010000055.1 GCA_035939775.1 Pirellulales bacterium
CGACGAGGCCGCCCGCCTGTTCCGCGAGAAACTTGTGGACTCGGTTTCGATTCACCTCCGCAGCGACGTGCCAGTGGGTTGCGCCTTGAGCGGCGGCTTGGATTCAAGCGCGATTGCGGGCTGCGTGAAGCATCTCGCCAATGGCTCGGCCCGGTCGCTGGAAACCTTCAGCGTGATTTTCCCCGGCTGTGCGGTCGACGAGCAACCGTTTGCCAATCAAGTGGTCGAGCATTGTCGTTGCTCACCGCACTTTTCGACTCCGACCCCAGACGAATTCCTCGACGACTTGGACCGCTTTCTTTGGATTCACGACGAACCGGTCGGGTCGCTTGCTCAATATGCCTGTTTCGCACTGGCGCGGCTGACACGGTCGTGCGGCGTTCCCGTGACGCTTAACGGACAAGGCGGAGACGAAATTCTGGCCGGGTATTGGCAATCCTATTTCATGCACCTACGCGGCTTGTTTCGCTCCGGACGCGTGTTACGGTTGGGCTGGAGCTTTGCTCGTTCGATGCTTCCTGGTGGCAACCCTGAATTGGTCCGGCAAGTGCCAGTGATGCTTAGCCGCTATCGGGCCCGCCGCTCAGCGGCGGCGGAATTGGAACGCGAACAGAGCCAGTCCGCCCATACTTCCGTGGCGTCGCGTCTCCATGAACTGATGGAAATGAGCGAACAGGAGCGGCGCGTCTATGAAATACGCCGCCTGTATCTGCCGAGGCTATTGAAATGGGACGATCGTAATTTCATGGCCTTCGGCGTCGAGGGGCGCTATCCGTTTCTCGATCACCAGTTGATCGAATTGGCGCTGTCGTTTGCGCCCGAGACCCTCTATGCGCATGGATGGATCAAGGAGCCGCTCCGTCGTGGACTCGAAGGGATGCTTCCGCAATCAATCCTCCGCCGCCGCACCAAGTTTGGATTTGAAACGCCGCAGTCCGATTGGCTTCGCGGCCCGCTCAGGTCCGTACTCGAATCATGGGTCAAGAGCGATGCACCGATTTGGAACTACGCGGAACGGGACAAAGTCCGCGAACTCTGTCGTGAAGTTTGGACCCGCTGCACTTCGGGCGATGAAACCGGACAATCGTTGATGCGACTTTTTCTCGCGGATCGCTGGCTGCGATTGTTTTTCGGTTAAATGTCGGTCCCGACTCTTTCTCTGCCCGAGCCCATTTCCAAACCCGCTGTGCGGCGACGGCTTTGCATCTTGACGCAGTATTTCCCTCCGGAAATGGGTGCGCCGCAGGCCCGGCTTTCAGAACTCGGCGAGCGGCTCATCGACCTCGGTTGGGAAGTGGAAGCCCTGACGGCGCTGCCGAACTATCCGACAGGGAAAGTGTTCGCGGGCTACGACGTTCGCAAGCCGGTTGTCGAACAGATCGGCCGGATTCGGACGGTTCGGGCGCCGCTGTACACTGCGAAAAGCGGATTCACTAGGCGGTTGCGTTCCTATTTTTCGTTCGCCGCCTCGGCTTCGCGATATGGACCGCGGCTTTGTCAATGGCCCGACCTGCTATACGTCGAGTCGCCGCCGCTCTTCATCGGCTACGCGGCCCGCTACTTATCGTGGCGATGGAATTGCCCGTTTGTGTTCAACGTCAGCGACCTTTGGCCCGAGTCGGCGATCCGGATGGGAATCGTCAAGGCGGGGTTCGCGACGCGAATGGCCGAGCGTTTAGAGCACAAACTATATCGAATGGCGGCCGGCGTGACGGGGCAATCGGCAGAGATCATCGCGGCAGTGCGGCGCTGCGCTCCCTCCGTGCGTGCCGAGATAATCACCAACGGCGTCGATCCGGATCGCTTCGGCCGCGCTCGAACCGATGCAGCCGCCCGCGAACTCCTGGGTCGCGAACCCGGACCCATCTTCATTTTTGCCGGCTTGTTGGGCCTGGCCCAGGGACTCGATCAGGTCCTAGACTTGGCCGCGGCGCTTCCGCTCGACGTTCCAGGGCGTTTTGTGCTTGTCGGCGAAGGACCGGCCCGCGAACAACTCGTCGCGCGCATTGAGCGCGAACGGATCGGCCGCGTTAAAATCATTCAAGCTCAGCCGCGCGAGCGAATCCCGGCGCTTTTGGCGGCGGCCGACGTCGCCCTGATTACGCTCGGCATGTCGATCCCCGGCGCGGTGCCGAGCAAGATTTACGAAGCGATGGCCACGTCGCTGCCGATTCTGCTCGTGGCCGATGGCGAGCCGGCTTGTCGTGTCAACGAGTCACAGTGCGGCCTAGCCGTGTCGCCGGGCGAATTAGCGAGTTTGCAATCGGCCTACGCGACATTGGCAACCGATGCCGAGCTTCGCAATCGTCTCGGCGCCGCCGGCCGTCGCGCCGCGGAGACGACTTACGCCCGCACCCAGATTGCAGCCCGTTTGGATCAGTTCTTGTCGAGTCTGTTGCCGACTAATTGCGCTCCTCAGGTGGTTTCTTGAATCGCACTATCGCTTGCGTCGTCGGCGCACGGCCGAATTTCGTGAAGATGGGACCGATTCTCGCGGGTCTTCGCGCAGCCGATCCGACATTGAAAGCGACTCTCATCCACACCGGCCAACATTACGACGAGGCGATGAGCGATCTGTTCTTCCGTCAGCTCGGGCTTCCAGCACCCGATGTTCACTTGGAAGTCGGCTCCGGAAGTCAGGGCGAACAAACGGCGAAAGTCCTCTCGCGCTACGAAGCCTGGCTCGTCAATGCCGATCCGCGGCCGCTGGCCACGCTCGTGGTCGGCGACGTGAATTCGACAATGGCCTGCACGCTGGCCTCCGTGAAACTCGGGGTTCCCGCGATTCACGTCGAGGCGGGCTTGCGCAGCTTCGACCGTACGATGCCCGAGGAGATTAATCGCGTCATAACGGACGCAATCTCGGAATTGTTGCTCGTGAGCGAGCCGAGCGGAGTCGAGAATCTGAAGAAGGAAGGTCGTCCCGAGTCGGCGATGCGCCTTGTTGGAAACGTAATGATCGACGTCGTGTTCGCTCAATTGCCGGCCGCCCGCGCCCTGCGGCAGCCGGAGACGATGGGGCTGGCGCCGGGGCAATTCGCCGTCTGGACGATGCACCGCCCGTCGAACGTGGACGAACCGAAATCGCTTTCCGCCCTAATTGCGTCGCTCGAAAAGATCGCCGGCCAATTGCCGGTTGTTTTTCCCGTGCATCCCCGGACTCGCGCGCGAATGGAAACGGCCGGGGTGTGGGAATCGCTCGAGCACGCGCCCGGAGTGCGATTGACGGCTCCACTTGGATATATGGAATTCTTGGGGCTTACGTCGGAAGCACGTTTTATCATCACGGATTCGGGCGGTCTACAAGAAGAGTCTGCGGCATTGCAAATCCCCTGCCTGACTCTCCGCGAGAATACCGAGCGACCGGTCACTGTCTTCGAAGGAACCAGCACGCTCGTGGGCCACGACGTCGTCTTGCTCGAGCGATTGGTCGACGACATCCTTGCCGGCCGATACAAGCACGGCAAATCCCCCGCGCTTTGGGACGGCAAAGCGGGCGATCGGATCGGCCGTGAAGTCATTGAGTTTTTGGATGAGCGAGGGAAAGGCCGGTGATTTCTTGCAAGCCAACGCGAGAGGTCAGGCCGGCGCGGCATCCGTGCCAATCCAGAACATCGCGCGACTACCGCTCCTTCGCTAACTTCTGACCCGTTTCGCATCATGAACGTTCCTTTCTTCCGGCCCTCGATCACCGAAGCTGAGATTGCCGAAGTCGTCGGCTGTCTGCGATCCGGATGGCTGACGACTGGGCCAACCACGAAGCGGTTTGAGGCGGCGTTTGCCGAGCATGTCGGAGCGAAACATGCCCTGGCGGTCAATTCCTGCACCGCAGCGCTGCATTTGGCGGTCGAAGCGCACGATTTGAGGGCGGGACAGGCCGTGCTTGTGCCGACGATGACCTTCGCCGCGACCGCCGAGATCGTTCGTTATCAAGGGGCGGTGCCGATTCTGGTCGATTGCGATTCGGTCACCATGAACCTCGATTTGGCCGACGCGGCGCGCAAGATTGGGTCTCTGCGAATGGGCGAGTTGACCGATGCCGCTCCTCCGGACCTCAAGCCGGTGGGGATCATTCCCGTGCATGTCGGCGGCGTTATGCTTGATATCGCTAAAGTCCGCGAATTCGCCGAATCCCACGGGCTGTGGGTCATCGAAGACGCGGCTCACGCGTTCCCGGCCTCTTGGCGCACCGCTTCCGATCGACCCTGGCAACGGTGTGGCGAAGGGACGTCTGCCGTAAGTTGTTTCTCGTTTTATGCCAATAAGACGATCACGACCGGCGAAGGAGGGATGGCTGTCACGGACGATGCCGCGCTGGCCGATCGAATGCGGCTCATGTCGCTCCACGGACTGTCGCACGACGCCTGGAAACGCTACTCGGGCGGAACAAGCTGGGACTACCGCATCCTCGCGCCCGGCTACAAATACAATATGACCGACATCGCCGCGGCGCTTGGCGTCCGGCAGCTTGAGCGTGCGGAGGCGATGCGCATCGAGCGAGAATCTCTGGCGATGGGCTATCGAGCCGCTTTGGCGGACGTCGAGGAATTGGGATTGCCGTCGGCGCCTGCCGATCGCGTTCATTCGTGGCACCTGTTCCCGATTCGGCTGCGATTGGAGCGGCTGTCGATCGACCGCGATCAGTTCATTTCAGCGCTGCGCGAGCGTGGCGTGGGCTGCTCGGTGCATTGGCGCCCGCTACATCTGCACCCGTATTATGCCGAGCAATTCGGTTGGCGGCCTGAGCAATTCCCCGTGGCGACGCCACTGTGGCAGCGGTTGATCACGCTGCCGCTGTTCCCCGGAATGCGCGACGATGAGTTCGACCACGTTGTCGCGATCGTCCGAGATCTCTGCCGCGCGAACCGCAAACCATAGTTGTCGTAGGGCACGCTGTGCGTGCCGCGGCCACCGCGTCTTGCCCTTTCGGCACGCAAAGCGAGTCCTGCGGAATCATGAAATCAACGGAGCGTTTCAGCGATCGAGTCGCCGATTATGTGAGGTTCCGTCCTCACTACCCGAGCGGCGTCTTCGAGTTCTTAAGAGACGAACTCGGTTTTCGGCGAGGAACCACCATCGCCGATATTGGTTCCGGCACGGGAATCTCCACCAAGCCGCTCTTGGATTTGGGGTACAACGTCTTCGCGGTGGAACCGAATGCCGAAATGCGAGCCGCGGCGGAGCGATGGCTCCAAGACGAACCTCAGTTTCGCAGTGTCGCGGGCACTGCGGAGGAAACGACGCTACCCGAACACTCCGTCGACGCTGTCTTGGCCGCCCAGGCATTTCATTGGTTCGACGCAGCGAAAGCCCGAGGCGAGTTTAAGAGGATCCTAAAACCGGGTGGCTGGGCAGTTCTCCTTGCGAATCATCGACTTCAAACACAGACGCCGTTTCTCGCGGCATATGAGCGACTTCTTGAGGAGTTCGGCACCGACTACGATCAGGTGAAAGTGAAAGGTCGTCGCGCGATCGGTTCAGCGACTCTGTCGAGTTTTTTCGGCGCCGAGAAGTATCAAGTCCGTTCATTCAGCAACCATCAGGATTTGGGTTTTGAAGAACTCAAAGGGCGTTTGCTCTCATCCTCTTACGTTCCGAAGGAGCCGCATCCGAAATCTGCTCTAATGATTGGTAAACTCCACGAGATTTTTGAAGAGCACTCATCGGCCGGCACAGTGAAGATTATGTACGAGACCAATATCCGCTTTGGACAGCTTGAGAAGCAGCCGTAGCTTGCCAGAACCGATTCGGCTCGAGGTTTCCGCACGCACAGCATGTCCTACAAAAACTACAATATCTGCCGCACGATTTGAAACGCTGCTTCGACTTCACTGTGGCCTTGATCGCCCTGATCGCTCTCTCGCCCGTCTTCGTTTTGACGGCGATCGCCGTGCGATGCGATTCGCGCGGGCCGATCTTTTTTTTGCAACAACGGGTCGGTCGTGGCTTTCGGTCGTTTTGGATCTGCAAATTCCGCACGATGGTCGTCGATGCGCCGTTGCGGGGACCGCAAATCACCTCCGGCGAAGATCCGCGGATCACGCGCGTCGGCCGATACTTGCGAAAATGGAAGCTCGACGAGTTGCCGCAACTCTGGAACGTGTTCAAGGGAGAAATGAGCCTCGTCGGCCCGCGGCCGGAGGTGCCGCGCTATGTCGAGATGTTTCGCGACGACTACGCCTGCCTGCTGTCGGTGCGGCCTGGCATTACCGATCCTGCGTCGTTGAAATACCGCGACGAAGCGGCGATTCTGGCCCAGAGCCAGAATCCGGAGGAGACCTACGTTCGGCTAATCCTGCCCGAGAAGATTGCCCTTGCCAAGCGGTATGTCGCCCAGGCGTCGCTGAGCGGTGATCTTGCGCTCATCTGGCAAACGATCTGCCATGTCGCGCGGTGAGGCCGTCAAAGCCCGTCCAAGTATCAGATTCGACACCGTTTTAGGTCCCGCCGGTTTCACATGGCCGTCGCTTGGATTAAAGTAGGATTCACGGAACGTAAAGTCGATTCGGCGGCGTTTCTCATCTTGAACAACCGGCGCCGTCCCTCATTTCCACGTCATTTCCGTCGGGATGAATCATGCTGAAGGCAGCGATTGAAAACAAAACGGCCCGGGTCGGCGTCATCGGCCTGGGTTATGTTGGAATCCCCCTGATTCAGGCCTTTGTCAAGGCCGGCTTTAGCACGATGGGATTCGATATCGATCAGTCCAAGGTAGACCGTCTCCTGCGCGGCGAGAGTTACATTGGACATATCCCGTCGAGTTGGATCGCAGACTGCGTGGCGTCCAAGCGATTTGTGCCGACGGCCGATATGCGGCGGCTCGCCGAGGCCGACGCGATTCTGATCTGCGTGCCGACGCCGCTCAGCGAGAGCCGCGATCCCGACCTAAGCTATATTGAGACCACCGCCAGGCAAATCGCCGCCGCGCTGCGGCCCGATCAACTGATCGTGCTCGAAAGCACTACCTATCCCGGCACAACCCGCGACGTCGTCCTGCCGATACTGGAAACCAGCGGGTTGAAGGCCGGCAAGGACTTCTTTCTCGCCTATAGCCCCGAGCGCGAAGACCCGGGCAATCCCAACTACAGCGCTGCCGGCATTCCGAAGGTCGTCGGCGGAATCGAGCCACAGAGCGCCGAGTTGGCTCGGCTGATTTATAGCCAGGCAGTTGTTAAAGTCGTGCCCGTCGCGAACTGCGAAGTCGCCGAGGCATGCAAGATCCTCGAAAACACTTATCGCTCCGTCAATATCGCGATGGTCAACGAGCTGAAGGTACTGTTCGATCGAATCGGGATCGACGTCTGGGAAGTGATTGACGCCGCGAAGACGAAGCCGTTCGGCTTCCAGGCCTTCTATCCGGGGCCAGGTTTGGGAGGCCATTGCATTCCCATCGACCCCTTCTACCTCACGTGGGCGGCCCGCAAGCACGGCCTGCACACGCGCTTCATCGAGCTGGCAGGT
>DASZFO010000056.1 GCA_035939775.1 Pirellulales bacterium
CGAAGCCAGATCAAGAATCCTGATTGAGTTCGCCCGTGATCCCGCGCGGCGATGCGCTGGCTAAGAGGGCGGCCAGGACCATGGCCCCGCGTATCTCTTGCTCCGGCTGCCCACGGTCGGGGATAATGCGGCGATGCAAACCGAGCCGCCCAATGCTGACCCGCCAACAAGTCCGCGCCGTTAGGGTCGCTCTCGATACTCTGCCTTTACTGGCTGCCACCTTAAGCCGATCGCCAGCAATCCGGCTCCCCCGATCGCCAGCAATATGACGGACGTCGGTTCCGGAACCACCGTGCCGTTGAGCGAGAAGGCCATATTGAACGTGGGCGGAGTCGTGCCGCCGACGATGTCGGTGCCGATGCGGAGCCAGTCGGGGTCGAGATTAGTGTTGCGGATCCAGGCTTGCAGGTCCGGAGTGAACGCACCGACTCCGGAGTACGGTCGGTTGGCCGAGAGCCAGTAAAACTGGCCGCTGGTTAGGCCGACTTCCGGCTTGAAAAAGTAATGATCGGGCGGCAGCGTGATGCCGCCGGGGAACGTAAGCGTGAAATTCACTCTCTCCCCGGTGACTGGCCCCTCGCCGCCAGTGGTTTGATTGGGGCTGGGATTAATGCCATTGAGTACCGAATTGTTGGCGACGAAATTCCCCCCGGGGAGAATCGAGGAAGTGAAGGTCAGCTCGCCGGCGTTTGCCGAATCGCGCCCCGAGAGTGCGTTGTCCGACGGCGAATTGGTCCGCGTCGGCACGCGGTTGTCGAACACGCCGGAATCTTTTGGAAACACGCGGTAGATTTCGACGGCCACATCGTTGATGCTGCTCAAGGCGGCTCCGCTGGGCAACAGGCCGGTAAACGTGGCTCCGTCGATCCGCGTGGGTTGTGTTAAGACGAAGTCGTCCGCCGCCTCGATTTCGACGTTCCCATTTGCCGCAGTGGCCGGCCGCGTCACGGCTGCCATAAAGTTGTTGGGATCGTCGTTATTGTAAATCACCGTCGCGCAGGCAATGTTCGCGGAGGCCAACATTGCCATAAACCAACATGAAGCCGTCGCTACCCGAAGGAACGCTGGTCGATGCAACGTGAATGTGAGCTGCGTCATAGTTCGCATCTCCGGTTGAAAGGTTAATCCCGCACCCAACTGACCCGCCGCAGAAAGCGCGGACGAAGTATCTGCCGAGTTTTTGAACTCCCGAATGCGTCGGTCTAGCACAGGCAACGCAGGCGTTCAATGAAACTGAAGCGATCGTCGCGACGAGAATCGCCCGACATCGCGAGACCCACCGCAACGCGCTAGCGACGCGGCCCCGCGGGCGATTCGATGATGCATCTCACTAGCGTCGCTGGAGAATAAACGCCACGAGTCGCCAGACAACTCTGTCTCTGACGGGGAGGATTTTATCGCTTGGCGAAGCGCCCGTCAATCATTTCTTGCCGTCGCAAACCTTATATCGAGCGGCGATCGCCGCATTCACCGACGACAGGATAACAGATGGATGGTTGCAGATGAGGAGAGTAGCCGATCAAGGCGAGCTAGCCGACTGGCGCGAGCATCGCACGGCGGATGGGTTCATTGAGCGACGGCCACGCGTCCGTGATCCGCCCAAAATCCAGCCGCCCGCGTCAACCGTGGGACGTTGAGAATCCCGCCCGCCGATGCGATGGCCGGACGGCGGCGGGGATCGCGGCTCCCGTCGCCCGATTATCTGTTGCTCCAGCCGCCCGCGGTCGGGGATAATGCGGCGATGCAAACCGAGCCGCCCAAAGCTGATTTGCCGAAGCAAAAACGCCGCTGGGATCTATCTGAGTTGGATGACGAGTCGGCGCGGTCAGTGGAACATGCCGGCGAATTGCTATCCGACCGCCCATAGCCGTTTTTGCTCGACGCTCTTCAAAGAGCATCTCCACGGCGCCATACCGCGATCGAAAACACATTAAGATCGGTCTACAAGCCAACAATTTGGTGTTATCTCTTCAGCGCGTCTACCGCGTATTATTGCAGTAGTTGAGGCTCCCATGTGAACCGGTAGCGATTTAGGAGAAGGTCCATGCGTGCCAAATTACCCCTCATTCTAGTCGTCTCGCTGATTGCGACGTCCAGCAGCGCCATGGCCGCAGCAAACAATCAGGCGACCCGTGCGACGATCGGCCTGGACGCACTCGATCGCGGCTCGATTCCCGCTGAGATTCGTAAATCATTGCCGTCCAACGTCGTTGCGTTCATCAATGACGACCCGCGACCGGTCTCTGCCTTGGCGTTCACGCCTGACGGTCGAACGCTTGTCTTGGCCCACGAGGGCGGCCCGCGGAAGGGAGATTCGCCCGGCATAATCGAAGTTTGGGATCTTTCCCACAGCGCCCCGCAAAGAACGGCGCAGCTCGATGGCCATCGGGATTGGATCGCGTCACTGGCCATTTCGCCGAACGGCCGGATTCTTGTTTGGGGAGGTGCGAGGTTCGATCAGTCCGTCCACTTCTGGGACCTCTCCGGCCGAAAGCCGAGACCAGCCGCGGTCCTAGCACCTTTCTCGCACTGGTGGCATGTCGCGCTGGTCTTCTCGCCTGACGGCAAGTGGCTCGTCACCGCCAGCGGCAGCGACCAAGGACCGGCCCAACTCTGGGACGTCTCGGCCGGGCCGAAAGATGTAAAGCAGGGACCGGTGCTTCCCGGTCCCGCCTGGGGAATTTCGACGATGGCATATTCACACGATGGCCGATTCCTGGCGGCGGCGCTCGGCTCAGGCCACCAGCATCCCAACGATGGAACGCTGCTCGTTTGGAAGAAGGGCGGCACAGGGTACGAGTTAGTTTCCAAGACCGAAGGCAAAGCGCACGAGATCAGCAGCTTGGCCTTCTCGCCCGCGGATGATGCGTTGGTCACTGGATATGCCGGTGGGGGCTTGAGGATGTGGGACTTTGCTGACGGTGCGATTAAAGAGAAGACTTCGCTCCGAGATGAGGGGAATCCCCTGCGGGTGGTCGCGTTTCTGCCGAGCGGAGGCCGACTGTTTTCCGCGAGAAACGATGGGACCGTGGACGAATGGGATGACAAAGTGGGAAAGGACCAGCAATGGAAACTCGGAGAGTCGCTCACGAGCATGGCCACTGCGCCCCACCAACCCTACTTGGCTGTCGGGCTTAGCGACGGGCAAACGATGATTCTCCATATGCCAAGCATGGCTCCTGATGCGGTTGGCGCCGGCGACGACCACCGCGCTTCGCCCTGCACGCTCAAAGACGCTGGCCCCACCTCTACGCTGAAACCTGACTCGCGTTGAACGTGACGTGTTGCCGTTTTCTCCCAGAATCCCGCCGCCCCGCGTCCAGCCGCGGCAAGGGTGTGAGTTGAGAATCGCGCCTGCCGATGCGTTGGCCAGAGGGCGGCCATGAATCCAGCGGCCACCGACAATCGCTTGCTCCGGCTGCCCGCGGTCGGGGATAATGCGGCGATGCAATCCGAGCAGCCAGCGGCCAACGCGCCGATGAAACCGTCCTTGCCATTCTCCTTTCGCCCGCGGCTCGCGGCGTGGCGTGCGGCTGTCCGAATCAACTT
>DASZFO010000057.1 GCA_035939775.1 Pirellulales bacterium
TTGCAAGGCAGCTCATCGGTCACGAGGCCGAGGCAACCTGGGTCGCGTTCGCTCCCGATGGCAAGCTCCTGGCCAGCGGCGATGCGCAGGGGATCGTCAAACTCTGGACGATCCCCGAGGGCAAGGAAGTGCTCAGCCTGACCCCCGACGGCCAAGCGACGACGCCGAAACCACCGCCGGACAAGGCCGCCGTGCATCCGCGGCAACCGACTGACGTTCGAGCGGCGTAGGTCTCAACTTGTTGACGTTGCCGGAGAATCCAGTTATGCTCGTTTGACCGGGGCAAATTGCGGAACGTTCGGAACATTGCCTCGGATTCGCCCGGCATCGCGCCTCCCGATGGGCGCGCCCACCTCGACAAGCAGAGTTCCTGCTCGGGCGAATGATTCCACTTCGAGTTCTCGACGGCGATTCCCGATTTGGGAACTTGGTTTCTTCCAGATAGAGATCCCACGGCATCTTTAGAGAGCGGCGGTGGCGGCATGAGGCGGCGGAAGAGTGAGCGATGCAACCGGCATCTCCGGCGGCGGTGCGCCTTCGAGTCGCTCGAGCCGCGGCAGCTTTTGGCCGTCAATGTGCTCACATGGCATAACGACCTGTCCCGCGACGGGCTGAATTCCAACGAGGTGACGCTGACCCCCTCGAATGTCGGCTCCGGGACGTTCGGCGAGCTGTTTTCCTATCCCGTCACGGGACAGGTCTATGCCCAGCCGCTTTACGTCTCGAATCTGGCGATCCCCGGAAAGGGAACTCACAACGTCATTTTCGTCGTTACGCAGAACAATGACGTCTATGCCTTCGATGCCAACAGCAACACGGGCTCCGGCGGATTGCTCTGGCACGTGAACCTCGGACCGGCGGCGGCTACGCCCAACAACTTCTTTGCCAATCGCTACGGGGCCTATCACGACATCAATCCGCAAGTCGGCATTACGAGCACGCCGGTGATCGACCTTTCGACGAACACGATGTATCTCGACGCGTTCACGAACGACACGCCGGGGCAAAACGTCTATTCGCACCATATTCATGCGCTGGACATCACCACCGGCGCCGACAAGCTGACGCCCATGCTGGTCCAAGCGTCGGTCAACGGCAACGGCGTCGAGGGAAACGGCACGACGATCACGTTTGTCGCCGAGCAGCAACTCCAGCGGCCCGCAATGACGCTGCTGAATGGCACGCTGTACGTCACCTATGGCAGTTATGCCGACACCGACCCCTACCACGGCTGGATCTTGGGGTTCAATCCGACGAACCTGCACCTTATCAGCGTTTTCAACGACACGCCGAATCTTCTCAGCCCTCCGGGGAATAACGCCGGTGAAGGCGGGTTCTGGATGAGCGGCTCCGGGCCGGCCTCCGACGGCACGAACCTGTTTTTGCTATCGGGCAATGGCGATTTCAATGCGGCGATCGGGGACTACGGCGACACGGTCCTCAAGGTGTCGCCGGACACCAGCACGCAGACTAATCCGAACATCAACGGCTATGGGCTAAAGGTCGGCGACTATTTCACGCCGTACAATCAGGCAAACCTGGCCAGCGGCGACACGGATCTCGGTTCCGGCGGTGGGATCGTGCTCCCCGATCAGCCGGGACCCTATCCACATGAGTATATTGGCTCCGGCAAGCAGGGTGTCATCTATGTGATCAACCGCGACAGCATGAGTGGGTACAGTTCTTCCGCGCCCAATCCGCCGGACCACGTCATCCAGGAAGTGAGCCTTGGCCACGGAAACTGGGACAGCCCGGCGTACTTCAACGAAACCATTTACTACCATGCCGTCGGCGACGTGCTCAAGGCTTACACGCTCAGCAACGGCCTGCTTTCGGCGGCCCCCGCCGCGCAATCGACGATCGCCTACCCCACCTCCTATGGCGCGACGCCCAGCGTTTCATCGAATGGCACGGCCAACGGGATTGTGTGGGATGTCGAATTCGATTCCAGCCATGAAGTGCTGCGAGCATACGACGCGACGACTCTGACGGAACTCTACGACACCAACCAGTTCGCCACGCGTGACCAGCTTGGCGCCGGAGTGAAGTTCATCACGCCGACTATCGCCGACGGAGAGGTATTCGTCGGGTCGACGGGCGCCGTGACCGTGTACGGCCTGCTCGCGCCGCCGACTTCGCCTCCGATTGCGCCGACGAACTTGACTGCTGCCGCGATCAGCGCCACCCAGATCACACTCACGTGGGCTGACAGTTCCAACAGTCAGTCGGATGCCCAGGCCGGTTTCAAGATCGAGCGCTCGACCGATGGGGTTAACTTCGCGCAGATCGCTGTCGCCGGGGCAAGCGCGGTGAGCTACACGGACATGAACCTCAGCCCTAGCACAAAATACTACTATCGCATCCGGGCCACCAACGTCGTCGGCGACTCGGCCTACATCGGCCCAGTGAGCGCCACCACGCCGGCCGTCACCGGCGCCATCGATGTGTACCATTTCGACGCCGGCAGCGGCACGACAGCGGTCGATTCGGTCGGCACAAATACGGGCACCTTGACTGGGACGACCAAGCCCGCTTGGGTGACGCCCGGCAAGATCGGGGCGGCGGCGCTCTCGTTCAGCGGCAATGGGACCTATAACCAAGCGGTTGGAAGTCAATCCGCCGTTACGCTTGCCAACGACCTTTCGCCAATTCTCGGCGGCACCAGCAGCCTCGACGCCTGGTTCAAGACGACGCAGTTGGGAAACAATACGCACTGGCAGGCCCCGGCCATCACCGGCGTCGAACAGGCCGGCGCTGGCAACGACATCAACTGGGGCACGCTCAACGCCAGCGGACAAATTGGCATCTACGTCGGCGATTCGGGGGGTATCTATAGCACGAATGCCGTAAACAACGGTCAGTGGCACAACATCGCCGTAACGCGCAACGCCACTACCGGGCAAGTGCAACTGTACATTGACGGAGTGCTCAACGGCAGCGGGACGTTCGACACGGGGAACAAAACCAGCAAGTTCTCGGTGATCGGCGCCTTGGCCGACGTGGCCAACGACGGTGTGACGCCGACGGGGGACAATTACTTCAACGGCCAGCTCGACGAAGTGCGGATTTACAACCAAGTGCTCAGCGCGACAGACGTTCAGGGTCTGGCCCTGATTCCTGGCGCGCCCACGCTTACTACCGCGACGGCGGCGTCCGGGTCCGTCGTCCATCTTGCTTGGACCACCCCATCGAGCTTCACGCAAAGTATCGAGGTGGATCGCAAAACTGGCGCGTCGGGGACCTTTTCCGCGGTGGCGACCCTTGGCGGCGGCGTAACCGTCTTCGACGACCAGAACCTCACGGCCGGAACGCAGTACACCTACGAAATCAAAGCAATCGACTTGGCCGGAAGCTCCGCGCCGTCGAACCAGTTGACCGTCACGCCGCCGGTGCCGACGATCGTCGGCAATTACGTGTTTTACAACAACAGCGTCTTCGACGGATTCAACGGATCGTCGAACGTGACCGACGATAATGCCATCGCCACCAATAAACAGGCTCTGCTCCCCGGACAAACGGCCACATTCCAGAACGTCACTGGCTCCGCGAAGGGGATCAACGGAGTCATGATTGATGTCGCGAATTTGGACACCGTTCCGACCGTCGACAACTTCAGCTTCGCTGTCGGCAACGACAGCAATCCGTCCGCCTGGCCCGCTCCGCCCGATCCGACGTATGTGAATATCTATCCGGGCCGCGGACCAGGAGGTTCGACCCAAATTACCATCATCTGGGACGACAACGCGATTCAGAACGAGTGGTTGCAAGTCACGATGCTTGCCGATCAGGTTACGGGCCTCACCGCTCCCGACGTTTTCTACTTCGGCAATCTCGTCGGCGCGACCGGCGCGAGCAATACGTCAACGAACGTGGTGGTCGGCCCCGCGGACGTCGCATCGATTATAGCGGATCCGCACTCGCCATTGAGCAAAGCCCCGGTCACTGACGTGAACGATCTCAATCGCGACGGGCAAGTGAACGCGAACGACGCGATCCTGGCCCGCGACAACGCGGGCAACACGTTGCCGCTAATTACTGCGCCGGCGAGCGGCGGAGCTGCGCCGGCGGTGGGAATATCGTCTCCCGCGTCGGAATCTCTTTCGCCCGCGCTCGATTCATCTCCGTCGTCTGCCCCCACATCGACAACCGCGGGTTCGGCAATCGTTTCCGCCGCGCTGGTGCTGCCAATGCCGTCGAGTTCGCCGGCGCCGGCCGTAAAGACCGATAGCGCATCGTCGTCGACGAGCTGCTCTTCGCAAATCTCAGCGGACGAACCGCCGCCTCAATCGCGGCTCGGGCGACAAGCGATCATGGCCGCTTGGGATAGCTTGGACGACGCCAATCATGGGACCGCCTGGTGGAATTCGGACCGGATCGCCGACGCGGGCAATGATGCTTCGACGTCGTTCGCGGCGGCCTGGCTCGACGAGCTTTTGACGGCGCTCTCCGTCGGTCGCCCGCATTGGCGTGGATAGACAACTTGAGTTCTCAACAGCGAAATGCACCGGCGCAGTGACAAACCGATGTGGAAGCCGTTTTTCCGAGAGCCGATAACCGCACTCCCTCTCCCTCTGGGAGAGGGCCGGGGTGAGGGGAAGCGCACATGGTCTTGCAGCCTTCTCACGGCGCTCGTCCTGACGCTCAGCGCCATGTCCACGGCTCGCGCCGCCTCGACGATTAATGTCGGCAGCTACCTATTGCTTCCCAACACGCCGGGGCAGGTGATCCAGATCCCAGTGAGCGGCACGGATATGGCCCCCGGAGCGGATTTGGCCGTGCAGGTCGGCGACGGCGGGCCGCAGTTGAGCGGCACGCCGGGCCCGACTATCTCGAATATCGGCCTGACGACCGGCACCATCTTCGCCGTCCCCGATGCCTCGCAATCGACGCCGTCGGGCAATAAGCCGCAGGTCTGGTTCACCGACGTTTTCCTAACGAGCAACAACCCTTCGAGCGTGCTGGCCAACGGCGTGCTCGCCAACCTCACGCTCGACACGACGGGGTTCTCGAATGGCTCGTTTGCGCTGCTATTGAGCAATGTCGCGACCAGTATAGCGCCGCCGAACGGCTACAGCACCGACCTCACCAGCCACGTCCCCAACCTGACGATCAACAATGGTTCGATCACGATCATTCCCACCGCGGCCTACTGGCAGGGAAACGTTGATGGCAATTGGTCGACGAACAACTCCGGCGTCACGAACTGGAAGACCGATGCCGCTGGCGCGACCGACACGCACGCCACGCCCGGCTCGCCGACCGACGTCTTTTTCACCACGACCGGCGGCGGCTCGAACGTGAGCACCACGCTCGACGCCGATTTCTCGATCAAGGGGCTGACCTTCACATCCGCCGCTACCAATGCGGTGTCGATCGGCGGCAGCCATACACTTTCGCTCGGCGCCGACGGCCTGACCGTGCAAGCCGGCGCTGCCGCCCCGACCATCTCCAGCGCCGTCACGCTCCGCACGAATCAAACCTGGACCGTTAACGGCGCAAATCCGCTGACTGTCAGCGGAGTTACATCGCTGGGTGGCTTCACGCTAACGAAGACAGGAACGGGGACGGTGCGAATTACCGGAACGCCCAACTTGAGCGCCGGCAGTGCGCTAGCGATCAACTCCGGCGCGCTACAATTCAACGTCGCATCCGGCTCGGCCACGGTGTCGAGCGGAGTGACGGCGAACGTCTCGGGGACTGGTACGCTCGAACTCGCCGGCTCGGTCTCGGCGCTGGGCACGACGACCGTCGCCGATCGAGTGAACATCTCGAATAGCAGCACGGCCGCCGCCGGTCTCTTGGTCTCCGGCGGCAATCAGCAGGTCGGCGGCATCGACGGATCGGGCAACGTGCAAGTCAACGCCGGTGCCAGACTGACGGCTAATCACATCACGGCCGGCGCGCTCGTGATCGGCGGCGTGGCTGGCAGTTCCGCCAGCGTGATCATCGATGCCTCAGATTCCAGCGGCCAACCACTGGCGAGCGGCTTCGCGTTAGCCAGTTCACTCTCACTGAGTGGCCCATTCGCCGCCGGCACGCCCGGTTCCTCCAGTTTTCTGGTGAGTGATTCATCGCCGAGCGGATCGCTCAGCGAGATTACCCTCGGCGGCAACTCGTCGGCGGTCCCTGAACCGTCAACGCTCGTGCTGGCCGTTTGTTGCCTCTTGGCCGCGCTCGGCCGATGCCGTCGATTGGGGCCATGAGCCGATGACGGGTGACACTGGCCAGCAACGTCGGCCAGTGCGGCCTCGCGAGCTGACGTCGGTCGTGCTGGGAGACCATCGTGCTGAATTGTTTTTAGTGATCGCTCGCTTAGCCAAATGGCGCCGCGTCTGGACCGCACGCCGGCACTGGCCGACCGCGCTGGCCAGTGCCACCCGACCGATTCGCGTCTCGTCGCCGTCATTCCCCAATCAGCACCTTCTTCGCCGGCTTCAAGTGGGCGTCGTCGAGTTTATCGACCGACCAGAGCAAGCCGCGGGTGATGAGGTCGAGATAGCGGTCATTGCCGACGGTCTCGTTGTTGTGGCCGAGGGTCGTGGCGAAGACGCGCGTCTTGCCGTTGTAGAGGTTGGTCCAGACGACGACATCGTCATCGACCACATCCTTGCCTGCCTTTTTATAAGCTTGTGTTCCACGAGCCAGCGGATGGGCCGTGTCGAGCAGTTTGCCGGCGATGTTGTTGTACAGCTCCTCGTGAATTGTCGTCCAATCGGCCATACCCTTGGTGATCGGGTTCTCCTTGTCGGTGAATTTGAGTCCGATCGGCAATTGCGCGCCGTGGCCGGTCGTTTGCAAGCCCGTGAACTCGAACCACGGTGTCACTTTGTCGGGCCAGCCCGCGCTGCGGTAGCAATGCATGCCGCAATGCAGGACGACTGCCGGCAGGCCATCGCGATGCGGTTGGAGGATTCGGTCGATGATCGCCAGGTCCTTCACATCGGCCGAGCATTCGTCGTGAACGACCACGTCGTAGCCCTTCGACCAATCTGGATTCTCGTAGATTGGATTCAAATGCTTCGTTCCCGTGTCGGGATCGTAGGCGATCGTCCAAACGACATTCGCCTTCGACGAGATTCCTTTGGTGATAATGTCCTTTTGATGGGCATAGTCATGGCAGCAGCCGCCGAGGACTAACAGCGCCCGGATCGGCTTATCCGGCTCATCGGCGCGAGCCGAATCGGCTCGAGCCAAACCAAACACCGCAGCGGAAAGGACGGCGACGACCGATGTGAAGCTCAAGCCAAGCGTGAATCGTGTCATTCGAGTGCTCCATGACCGGCGCGGCCGGTAGTTGGTGGGAATGGATGCGGCTCGTTTATTGTGGGCGCGCCGCATGGGGATTTGGTTTCTCATCGTACCATCCCAAACCGCCATTGTCGCGATTCTCAGGAGCAGAAAATTCACGGCATCTCCGTACATTTGTCGCTGGCCGCCCCAGCCACCCAATTGCCAGCCGCGCCAATGACCGTCACAATGCGACTAGATGTGCGATGCTCCGCGCTAATTCTAAATCGCCGAGGAATGCGGATTCTTTAGCCTCCGACCTCCGACCTCCGACCTCCGACCTCCGACCTCCGACCTCCGACCTCCGACCTCCGACCTCCGACCTCCGACCTCCGACCTCCGACCT
>DASZFO010000058.1 GCA_035939775.1 Pirellulales bacterium
TCGGTGGCGTCGAGATAGTCTCGCTGTGTGTAAAACGCGAAATGACCGACGAGCGCCGAGCCACAGATGAGGTTCGGACGCTGCTCGATTCTCGGATGTTCTTCCGCCAGCCAAACTTCGTCATCAAAGCCAATGTGGCCCCCAAACGGCGCGAAGTCGCGGCCGAACCAAGCAATGCAATTGATCGATACCCGTTCGTACGCCCAGAGATCCCAATTTGGCATCTTGAAGCGATGCCTGCTCTCGGAGGCAAGCGCGCGGAGAAACGATCGGTGCGCCAGCTCCGCGAACGGGCCGCTCCTCCATCCGATTTGGCAACAACAGTCGTAATGGGCGGTCCCTCGTGTGTAATCAATCAGACCGAATCGCTGGTGAAGGTGCGAGCAAATCGCATTGTTCACCGTATTGGCATAGACAATTGGCGGCCGCAGATGCTCCAAGCGGCAGTCGAGCAACTCCTGAATCGCATCCGGGGCGATGTACACGATATCGTCGTCGAAACGGATATAGATCGTGGCGGAATCGCAGCACTCCGGGAAGAAGGCATGAATTCGGGCGGAATTCGGCGGTAATTGCGCGACGTGTTGAGGACAGTCAACGGCTCGAAAGAACGAATCTCGCGCAGCGAGGGAACGAACGAAGGCGATATCGCCTCGGTCGTTCGTGTTCAACCACAACTGATGTTCATCGAGCAACCCACGGGCCGCGGAAGTGTGCGACGTAAGCAGTTCCAGATAGCGCCGGCGTCCGGCCGGCGTCACCGCGACGATGCGAAAGCCTTCATACATGGGCGTTAACCTGCTCGGTGTTGTCCAAGGACGCCGCGCGACCACCGCTCCGAGCGGCACAGTGCCGCGCCAATCACCTGGTGCATGTCGTAATACTGATAGTCCGCCAGCCGGCCGCCAAAACAGATTCCGTCGCGGTCGGCCAATGCGCAGTATTGGCCATGGCGGGCGCGATTCGTCTCATCGGCCAACGGATAGTAGGGCTCCGCACCAAGCGTCCAAGAGGATGAGAACTCACGGGTGACGACCGTCTGTGGCTGTGTGCCAAAGGCAAAATGCTTGTGTTCGACGATCCGCGTAAACGGAATCTCGGCGTCAGTGTAATTGACCTGGGCGTTGCCCTGAAAATCGGCGGTGTCGAGCACTTCCGTCTCGAAGCGCAACGTGCGGTATTCGAGAGGCCCGAAGCGATAGTCAAACAGCGCATCCAGCGAACCGGTGTACAAAACGTTTCTCGCCCGCTGTCGCCAGCCATCTCGGTCATCAAGATAGTTGGTGCCCAATTCAAGCGGGATTCCATGCTGCACCGATTCGATCATCGCCGTGTACCCATGAATTGGAATCCCCTGAAACCGGTCGCGATAATAGTTGTCGTCACACGTCAATCGGATCGGCACGCGCTTGAGGATGCTCGCGGGCAGTTCACGCGGCTCTCGGCCCCACTGCTTCTTGGTGTATCCGTAAATGAACAGCCGGTAGAGTTCCTCGCCAATTTGAGAGAGGGCGTACTCCTCCATGTTTCGCGGCGACGGAATCGGCAACCGAACTGCCGCCAGCTTGGCGGCGGCCTCGGCCGGCGTCCGCACTCCCCACAATTGATGCAAGGTGAGCAAGTTGATCGGAAACGAATAGATTTTGTCCCCTGAGCGGACCTTGGGCCGATTGACAAAATGATTGAACTCGCCGAAGCGCTGGACGTATTGCCAAATGGCTTCGCTGTTGGTGTGAAAAATGTGCGGCCCGTAGCGATGCACGTCGATGCCGGCGACTCGCTCGGTGTAGACGTTGCCGCCCGTATGCCGGCGGCGGTCGATGATCAAGCAGCGGCAGCCGGCGTCGGTCAATTGCCGCGCCGCGACTGAGCCAAATAATCCCGCACCCACGATGAGCCAGTCGAAAGTCAAGGGAGCGTCCGCCTTTCACTCGATATCGAGACGCGGATCGTTCAAGTCGAAGCCGCCGCGCTGACGGGCGATCTGCACCGCCGACTCAGTCTCCCGGTGATAGATGGGGGATGTCGATCCCTGCCCGCGATAGCTCATGCGATCCTCGACCCCCTCGGTCCATTTGTAATGATGGACGCGATAAGCGCCCAGAATCGGTTCGATGTCATACATGGCATTGAAGGTGTCGTGGTGGCCCCCCTTCAGCCGCACGCGGCCCCGGCAGATCATGATCTTCTGATCCCAGCCGCCGACGATGTTTCGCGTCGCGTGGCATTTCACGGGAAACTGTCGGTCGAGGGACGGTGCCGGAAGGATGGGCCGGAATTTGCCGTCGGGCGCGAGCCGGTCGATGAACCAGCCGCGGGCCGCCCAGATATTCCGTTTGTCCATTTCGGCGACGACCGCTTTCAGAGGCGCCGGATACTCTTGGAACTCGTCGCAGTCGAGATAGAGAACGTAGTCATCGTCTTCGACGCCGTGCAATCGGAGCAGAAGTTCTTCCAACTCTTGATTGCCCGGATCGTTGAATCGTTTCTGCCGGAAGGGCGCCACCTGAACGTCGAAGCTCTTGGCGATGAAGTGAGCCTCGTCGTAAGCGCGCGTCTCGGCCCCGAGCAGGATTCGATCGACACCCAAATCCCGATAATGCTGCAAGAAATGGGGCAGAATGCTCAAGCCATCGTGGATTAAAGCAACTGAGTAGATCATAAGGATGCGCTGCGATGAAGGAATTGCCGAAATAATCCACGCTGCCGGAAGCCGCAGAGCAAGTCGCGATTCAGTCCCGTCAATGAGCCATTTGCGGTCTCGAATTGATCCTGTTCTCTCGACGCTGCCATGCTTCGAGAGCGGCCGCCGCCGAAGTCGCTTCGATCTCGATGACGGGGCCGGAAAACGCTTCGCGCAGCAAATCGAGTGTGGCCTGAGGATGCCAGATCGCCACCACGCCGTCGCGGATCGCATCGGCCTCAGGTTGCAAAACCTGAATCCATTCCCGGATTTTTTGCACGCGATCTTCGACGGGGCCGGCGAAGATGTCGATGAGTCCCCGGTCATAGTCAGTTTCCGAATCGCGCCAGTAGCCGGTGTGGAAACCGTGTCCGCGGAGTTGCTCGATAACGTCTCGCGGCGTGCGGATCAACACGATTTCGGGCTGCCGTTTGACCGATGGTAAGTCGCGGAGATTGTTGGGAAACTGCTGCAAAGCACGCTCGACTGCGTCGGCCTCGATCTCAATCAGTCGAGCCGTCGTTGCCCGGCGAACCATGTCTGCGGTAACGGCCGGGTGCCAGATCGTGCAGACCAGTCCCTCGGCACTGGCGACTTCCCACTGAATCATGTCGATCCAATCGCGCAGGCGATCAATCACGTCCCGCACGGGAGGCTTGTCAGCTTTTTCTCCGTCTCGCATCGACGGAGGGCCGAGATCAATCGCCGGTGATTCAACCGGTTCGGCGAAGATCTCGACTAGCCCCAAATCAATGTCGGTAGTTCGGTCGCGCTGGTACCCTGTATGAAAACCATATCGCCGCAGTTCTGCGACGACATGCCGTGGAGCGCGGAGCAGGACCACCGGTTCCTGGCCTGAGGGTGGAGCCCAGAACTTTCGCGGATTCAGCGACCCGCTGACATCGCTCTTGCTTCGCTCCTGGCCGACAAGGAAGGGATCCGGAGCGTAGGTATTGTAGCCGGCGGCGAATGGACCCATCGTATGGTCGCAATGGCCGCTCGACGAGCACCATTTCTGGTACAGGTCGCGCATAAAGCGGCCGCGCACCGCGTAGGCATGCGTCCGCTGGCAGTTGACGCACCGCACGACGCCCGGAACAGCCGGCCGCGGAACGGAATTATAATGCTGACCGCCAAGCATCAGGCAGTCCCAATCCGGCGGCACACTCGCCAGAAACCGCGTCACGTCTTGCCGGAACGTTGGCCGGAAACAGGCATCGTCTTCCAAGACCAAGAGCGACCGCACGCCATCCATGATCGCCCGCTCGAGAACCTGCCGATGCGACTGCATGCAGCCCCAAGCGCCGCCACCAGCTTCCCAGCCAATGGGCGCCGGTACGCTCTGGCCATCAACCGCCTCGAAGACCTGCGGCTCCCGAAACGGCCATTGGCAGCCAGCGATCTCACGGTGAAAGGCAGCCAATCGATCCGGTCGTCGCTTCAAATTGACCACCGAGACACGATCGAACGAAACGGAGAGATTTGACGACATGC
>DASZFO010000059.1 GCA_035939775.1 Pirellulales bacterium
ATCGAGAAACATTCGCCCGGCTATCTACTCGCCGTTTTCAGCGGCGGCAAATCGGATGATGATGTCGCCGTCGCCCAAGCCGGCCTGGCACAATTGGGCAAAGCGATGGACGCTGGCGCGACAGGCAAATGATGGGCGAGAAGGGAGGCGCGTACGCCGACTATCTATCTGACCATCCAGAGTAAAACTGCCAAAGCCGCTGCTCGGGAATGTCTGACGGCGTCTCGGTTAGTCGCGGGCATGATCGCGCGTCATGCCGTGAGCCAGAATCCCTATTCCCGCCAGCCAAGCCCACGCAGACATGCCGCGAAGCGCGCCGGCGACTGGCTTCGCTGCAACAACGATGCCTAGGCGTCATTCACCGTGCATTGGGCCAGGGTGCGCGCTCGGGGTACTCGGTCATAAAACCGAACGCAGCTTCAGGGAAAAGGGTCTTCATCCGATGCGCTTGCGGCTTGGAATTACCTTTTGGAAAATTGATGATCAATGCCGTATGATCGCCCATTAGAGGGCGAATCTATGGGATCTGTGACATCTCGTGATGCTCCATCTCGTATTGCACATCTTCAATCACGCCACCGTTGTCCAGCAACCACGACCGAAGGGCCTTGCGTTCCTCCACGATCCGGGCTTGATTCGCAAGCCAACCGCACGGAACCGCAAGGATTGTTACAACGAGGAATAGCGTCCGCAGTCGGTATTGGAACCAGCGGCGTTTGCGCTTTGGCGGGTCAGCTTTGGGCGGCTCCGTTTGCATGGCCGCATTATCCCCGACCGCGCGCAACCGGGGAAAAAGTTAAGCAGTGCCGGGAGACCGAGTCGGCTTGATTGCTCGGGGCCAACGCGTTGTCGGGCTGGATTCTGGGCGAACTCAACCACTCAAGCAGCGCACCAGTCTCTTTCGTAAGCCTTCTCGATGGACCCAAAAACTCCGACAACTCGCCGAAAAGGAATCCGACTTCGACCCCATCCGTTCCGACCCCGGCTTTCAAAGCCTGACGAGCATTATTGTCTGAGAACCCTTCACACAATCAACAGATGTGCGCGCGGAGGTTCTGCTCGGCGCGCACCAAAATGAATTGCCAAAGATCGTCACTGCAAGCTCGCCCATTTTACAAAGGCCCCTGGCCGGCTCTGTTGAAAACCTCACTCACTCGATGGGTTTGGCCAAAATCGAAGTGGTGTTTTTCTCGAAGAAAACGACACCTTTTCAAAATCGTCAATAACTAGAGAGATGGGTTTTCAACAGAGCCGACTTATCCCCTTTTCTACGCCCCGCGTTGCGCCCTTACTGCCGTCTTGTGAGCTTTAGACGATCAAGAGTGTCCACAAACCGCGCTAGGTGTGCCTCATCCTTCGCGCAGACGGAAAGCCACTCATCGTGGCCGGTCTTGAATAGGACTTTCCCGGCTCCATCCAAGAGGCTTGAGTCCCAATAAAAATAAAGTGTCAGCGCGAGCAAACATTCTAGCGCTTGCAGATCCGTGTGATCAAAAACGAGGCCCGGGGCTTCATCGAGAGGACGAGTCTCACCTAACGAACTCCGGTAACCATCGAATATCGCCATATTCTCCGACGACGGCCAGACCCCATGGAGCGTGATCCAAAACAGCCCGGGTTGCCGAACATCAATAGAAGAATAGTGAGTAACGTAGTGTGCGAGCGCCGTCTTCTTGCCCGTATCGACTGGCATCGAGTAGCTAACCCGATGCGGATAACCGTCTTCGACATTTTCCAATGTTACGGTTGGCCCGACGTTCGCCTTCAGCCATTCCTCGCATTCGTGCTGCGAAAGCATCTTCATAAAGTCCCCATCGCATAATGAATTCTTTCCGAGGCCATTTCGAGCCGGGGCAAGAAAAGGGGACATTCTACTTTTCACGAGAAAGTAGAATGTCCCCTTTTCCTCGCCTACGCGCGTTCGAGTTTTCCCTTTAGTTTTTCCGCTTTCCAGCCCTACACCGTTAGTTTCCCCCATGGCTTGAGACTTAGGCGATCGAGGCTTTGGGCGAACTGCTTTAGCCGCTCCTCATCCTTTGCGTGGACGGCAACGAACCCGCCATGGCTGCAATTGAATGCAATTCTACCGCCTCCCTCGAAGAGGACGGCGTCCCAATAGAAATAAAGCGCAAGGTCGAGCAGGCACTCTAGCTGCTGTACATCCGACTCGCCAAATACATGGCCGGGAGAGTCAAAAACGTGGCGATTCTCACCCAAAGATTTCCGGTAGCCGTCGAAGAGCGCCATATTCTCCATCGCGATTCCCCAGGCGGTGATCCAAAACAGCCCTGGTTGCCTGATGTCAAGAGAACAGTAGTGGATCACCATATTTGCGAGTGCTGTTAGCTTCAGGGCTTCGGCTGGATGCCAATAGGTGACGCAATGCGGGTATTCTTCATCCAGCGTCTCCACCGAGAGAGTTTTCCCGAGGTTGCCCCGCAGCCACTCCTCGCATTCCTGTTGCGAAACTATCTTCATAAGGTCCCCGTAGCATAAGGGATTCTTTCCGAGGCACTTTCGAGCCGGACCGCGACGCGATCTTCAGGAGCCAAGAGCGCGTCGGTCAAGTAAGAGTTTTCGAGCTTACTCCGAAGGGCGGCTCAACACGAAAACGCGGCATTAATGGCGGCTCATTTGAGTTTTGTCGTCGCGAACGACGCGGCAGTTGCGGGATTATGGCCTTCACGCGTAAAATGTATTGTTTTCTAGGGCCTGCGACAATAGTGGTGTGCCAGCAGGGATTAGTCCCAGATGCCCAATATTAAAATCCACGGAGGAATCGGAATGCTCCTGTGTACCGGAGGGGGCTGATAGGGGTGGGCCTGATCTGGCGTGAGCGGATTGCCATCCGGATCGAAATGCTGAACCGGACTGCCAAGGCCGTCATTTACGTCCCAGTGAGGAACAGGGCCGTCTCCGTCCCAGCTCGCGTTCGGTTGGCTCTGGTTCGGTATTGGCCTTCGCGGTCCGTATGTACCCTTACGTGTATTTCCAGGGTCGCGGTTCCATTTCCAACCATTCCCTTCGCCCCCGTTTGGTACTGGGAACGGCGGGTCCGGCGTCGGCGACGCTGCGATGGGTGAGTTGATTTCGTTAAGCCACTCCTGACGATTACCAATGCCGTCGTCTGAATGCCCCGGTCCGCCGTACCACGCGTGGTGGTGGCGGTCCACCCAGTAGCTATGGGTGCTCTGCGGATCACCACTCCAAGGGAACCACACGCCCTGCGAGTTGGCGATTTGTCCGTCTCCGCCACCTCCTCCTCCTCCTCCGCCCCCCGGCCCCAACAATCCCTCGCCGCCCCCGCCTCCGTCGAGCCCGGCGGTCATGGGTCCACCGCCGCCCGCCCCCAACAACCCCCCGCCGCCCCCGCCCCCGAACTCGAACCCGCCAGACCCGCCGCTCCCGCCGACGAAACCGATATCGAATTCCCCCGCCAACCCGCTCGGGTCGATGAGATTCGTCGGGCTGTTGCCGACGTAGCGGAAGGGGTCCGAGTCGAAGGTCAGGCCCGCCGGGTCTTCGCTCAGCCAACGCTGGTCGGTGGGATAATACCAGCGGCCGGGCAAGCCGCTCGACGGGTCGTTGTGGTATTCGAGGCCGATGTTCGGGTCGTAGAACACCCCGCTGTGCATGAACGCAAACGGGACCGACGTGCTCGACTGGCTGTAGATCTTGCCGAAGCTGTCGTACACGATGTGGTCGACGAGCGAGCCGGAGACGATCCAATCGCGCACCGAGCCTTCGTTGTCCCCGAGCGCCCAATAGGTTGTGCCCGGACTGGACGGCATCCAGTTGCTCCCGCTCGGCGTGAACCGCTCGTCGGCACTGGGTTTTTTAGCCCGCCCGACGTGACACCGCTGCCAAACTTGCGCACGTGGTTCCAGCCGGACGCGACTCTGTTGAAGGCGCACGAGTCGCGAGTGCTTGACAATATCAATGCGGTGCTCGACCGTTGGGCTGAGCAACCGCTAGCGCGTGTCGCGCAGCTCTATCAACCCGTCGATCGAGATTTCCTGCTGACGTTCCGCGAGTTGGATTCCTATTCGCGCCCGCCGGAGACCGAGTATTGGGACGTGTGGAGCGCCGGCATGGGAGAGCCGCCGCAATGGCCGCCGGGACGAGGGCGGAGAATCTTCGCCTACCTGAAGCCGTTCAAGGCGCTTCCGCAACTCTTGGCCGCGCTCAATGGGCTGCCGAATCCGAGCATGATCTTCGCTCCCGGCGTCGACCCGCGGCTTCGGAACGAGTGCCGCAACCCGACACTCCGATTTGTGGATAAGCCGGTCGAAATGGCCCAGGCGGCGCGCGAGTGCAATCTCGCGATCCTCAACGGGACTCATGCGACGACCGTGGCGATGCTGCTCGCAGGCAAGCCGGCCTTGCACATTCCCATCTTTCTGGAGCAGGCGCTCAACGCCCAAGCGGCCGAACGATTAGGTGCGGCGGTCGCCACGTCTCCGAACGAGTCGAAGCAGACCATCGACGCTCTGCGGCTGCTGCTCGCGCGCGACCAGTTCGCAGAAGCCGCTCAATCGTTCGCCGCCCGATACGCCATATTTGATCCGAACATTCAAATTGAGCGGCTCGTCAATCGCGCGGAAGAGCTGGCTGTGGGACCTGACCCGTGAACCCGGCGTAGAAATTGGGCCAGGGGATTTTGTACAATGGGCCAAGTTACGGTGACGATCTTCGGCAATTCATTTTGGTGCGCGATGGCGCTCGCTCCGCAAAATAAGGACAGTTCCCGCCGCGGCGGATGTTCCACCCGGCGTTTCTCCGGTAGGCGCTAACAAAAAAAATCCCCGGTCGGCGGATGGTTGCCGACCGGGGATCACTGACGCGGTTGAAAAGGAGTCCGCGAACCGACCACATTCGTTCTAGAACCGGAACGTCGCGCCCAGGAAGGCGCCATGCACGATCAAATCGCCGTTGGTCTTCACGTCGGCGAATTCGCTCGCCGCCGCCAGGAAGTGCGGGATCTGATTGTCCGACAAGGCAATGCCGCTCACCGCCACCACGCGATAACCGCCCACGATGCTCCAACGCTGTCCGACGTCGTAGTTCAAGCCCAAATCGAACGAGCCGAGGAACGAGACCGTGTCTTTGTGCCCGACGATGTCGAAGTTGACGATCCCGTCGCCGCGATAGTAGCGCGACTCTGCCTGAGCGTAGTCGCCAAAGATGCCCATCTTCGGCAGGCCGAAGATAGACAGCCGATTGGTGAGCTTGTAGTTCACCAGGGCGCCGATCTGGAAGCCGGCCATGTCGTTCTCGCAGTGCACATTCAAGTTGGCCTGATCGGCGCCGCCGTTGTCGCCAAAGTTGAAGCCGCCCGCCACCGAAGTCCAGAGCAAGTTCTCATCAAAGTTGAAGAACCGCACGCCATACAACCAAGTCGTTTGTAGATAAGCGCAGGTGTCCGCGGCACAGGGGTTGTAGGTGAAGTTGATCTCGACGTTGTTGACCTGGTCGTTCCGCCAGATCAGGGCCTCATGGGCATTGGTGAAGAAGCTATCGGGAGTTTGGCCGCCGAGGAGCAGGCCGGCCGCTCCATTGGTGGTGTCCATCGGGGTGCCGAGGTTGTTGGTCGCCGACGACACGCTGGCAAACCCATTCATGTTCCAGATGCCCCAGTAGGTCAGCTCGACGCCGCATTCGCAACAGAAGTTGTAGCCGATGCCGAATTCACCGCCGCCGTCCCAATGGACGTTGGCGTCTTCGGTGTTGAGGTTCTGGAAGTTATTGTTGGTTTGATCGTAGGTGGTCCAGAATTTATTCGGCTGGTTGCGGGTCATCACGATTCCGCCCGCGTAGCCGGTCCAAGTCGGGCAGCAACAGCCACAACCGCCTTCGCAGCCGCCGGCACAATCAGCACAACCGGTCGGAGCCTGCATGGCATCATAAACGTCGTGCGATGCATCCGGGGCGGCGGGCTGAACCTGCCCGCCCGGCGCCGGTTGATACCGCGCCATGAGCGCGTAGGGCTGTCCAGCCGTCGGATCAACGACCGGCGTGAGCGATGCGTAGTTGCCGTTTGACCAGGGCGAAGAGAGTTCTGGAAGCGGCAGAAGGCTGGGGACGGCCGCTGAAGGCGGGGCTTCAGGGTCGCCGTATTGGGCCCAAGCGCTGGACGTGGTCAGTCCGCTGACCATCAGCGCCAGAGCAATCATTCTGGCGGATTTCATCTTCAACACTCCTTTTGAAGGACACTATTCCGTAACGCGTTACCCGACCCCGTTCAGTTGAGCCGGTGCATTCGTCCAACAAGACCAGGACGCCTGGTCGCGTTCCAAAGGCGATGGAAATCCGTTCCCTGCCAACACTCCGTTCTGCACCACTCAGAATCGTCCGGCGTGGCGGCGGAGTCTTCGCGATTTAGCCCTCACGCGGCGGTTTTCTGAAACCCCCGGCACTGCAATCGCTGCCCGCGCTGCGGTCTAGGCAGGGCAAAAAAAGTCGCTGGTTCGCATCCGCGGCAAATCCGTCACGGCGCGCACACAACTCCCGCACAGCCCGCATATCCGGAGGGGCGAGGGGAGACAGGAGGCAGTGGGCAGGAGGCCGGAGGCAGGGCATCGCTCGCGCGTCTACTGCCAACTACCGACTTGAAATTCGGCCGGGGTAGGCAAGAAGACCGAGAAGTAACCAGTTAGCGGGCGTCCGCTTGCGCTTCCCTCGTCTCTCGCCCCTCGCCCCTCGCCACGTCCAGCACTTCTTCCGCCAACTGCCGATAGTCTTCCGCGCCATGGGAATCGGCCGCGTATTGGAAGATCGATTGGCCAAAACTCGGGGCCTCGGCCAGGCGGATATTGCGGCGGATGCGGGTGCTGAACATCCGAGCTTCGGACCAAGGGCCGCGCGCCTCCCGTTGTCCCTTGAAAAACTCCTCGACGTCGCGCCCCACTTCCGCCGCCAGCCGCGTACCGGACTCGTAAAGACAAAAGACGATGCCGGTCAAGCGCAGCCGATCGTTCAGTCGCTTCGACACCAGTTCGATCGTTTGCAGCAGCTTGCTTAGCCCGTGCAAGGCCAGAAAATGGGGTTGCAGCGGCAGGAAGACCTCATCGACTGCCGCCAGGGCGTTGAGCGTCAAAATGCCGAGCGACGGCGGACAATCGATTAGCAAGAAGTCGAAAGACGGCGCGTCAGGCGACTGAGCGTCTTCGAGCAACTTATCGCGCAGCACGACCTCGCGCCCGACCACTCCCACCAATTCCACTTCCGCGGCGGCCAGATCGATGTGCGAACCGATAACCCAAAGATTCTCGCTCACCTGCCGCCGGGCCTCGGCCAATGCCGCGTCGCCGGTGAGCACATCATACACTGATCGCTCCGAATTTCCGGTGGTCACGCCGAGGTGCAGCGACGCGTGGGCTTGCGGGTCGAGATCGATCAAGCAGACCCGCTGCCCTGAGGCCGCGAGCGCGGCGCTGAGATTGACGGCGGTGGTCGTCTTGCCGACGCCCCCTTTCTGATTCAAAATCGCGATCGATCGCATCCTTGACCTCTCTGCCGCCGGCATAATTGCGGCGGCCTGCCGTTCGGCCCGGATTATAGCCGCCCACTCTCTCGCCGGCCTAGAGGTCTGACGCTCGACCCCGGCCGTTGCCGACGCTGCCAGCGGCGGTTGCGAAAATCGCAACGGCAGCCAACGTCGGCGATCAATGCGCGTTTGTCGGCGGAATGCAGGCGCGATAAGCTGATGGCATGAAGCCCGTTCTTGCACTGCGACACGTTGCCCACGAAGGTCTTGGCACGATCGAGGACGTTTTGCGCCGCGAGCAATTGGTTTTCAGCGTGGTCGATCTGTTCCACGAATCGTTGCGAACGTTTAATCCAGAGCAGCTCGCCGGATTGATCGTGATGGGGGGGCCGATGAATGTCGATGAGACCGATCGCTATCCGTTTCTCGCCGACGAGGTGAAATGGATTCGTCAATCGGTCGACGCTGGGCTGCCCGTGCTCGGCGTTTGCCTCGGTTCGCAATTGCTGTCCAAAGCCCTGGGATCGCGCGTCTATCCCAACCGAGTCAAGGAGATCGGCTGGTACGAGATCGGACTGACCGATGCCGCCCGCAGCGACCAACTCTTCGGCGACTGCCGGCCGACTGAAACCGTCTTCCAATGGCACGGCGACACGTTCGATTTGCCCGACGGGGCCGTGCGCCTGGCTCACAGCGAACAATGCGAAAACCAAGCGTTTCGTTTTGGCCGGGTGGCGTATGGATTGCAATTCCACCTCGAGGTCACGCCGGAGATCATTGCAAGTTGGCTTGGCGAGCCGGGAAATTGCGGCGAATTGGACGGATTGGATTATATCGATCCGGAGGCGATCCGCCGGCAAACGCCCGACCGAATCGGCCCGCTCAAATCGCTCGGCGACGGCATCCTCGGCCGGTTCGCCGCGTTGTGCCGTGGAGTTTCAGGGTAAGATGGAATCGGGCTCTTCGTCAGTCAACGGCCAGCGGATTTCATCTGCGGTCTCCTTCGCATCAATCGTCCAATGCAAGTTACGATCTCCGCTGTCGGGCCGGATAACCGCGGGTTGGCCGATCCGATTATTCATCACGTCACAGGGCTGGGCGCCAATATCGCCGAGATCCAGATGTATGACCATGACGAGGAATGCCTCTTCGCCATGCTCCTGCGCATCGAATTGGACGGGGCTCACTTCGCCGATCTGAAATCTGCGCTTGAAGAGATCGGCGCGACCAAGAAACTCTCGATCCGAGTGTGGTCGCCGGACGTGCGAGCGGCCCGGCCCCGACTCGCCATTTGCACGACGCTTCGCCCCGAGCCGCCGCTGGCCCTGCTGCGGGCGATCCGCGATCGGACGATCGCCGCCGAGGCGGCCGTCATGCTCGGCAACCGCAATCACTGCCGCGCGCTGGCCGAGCAGTTCGGCATCGACTGGCACTCGATCGGCGACGAGAACGGCGCGGCCGACGAAAATCGATTGATAGAATTGTGCGATCAATACGAGGTGGACTACATCGTTCTCGCCCGCTACATGAGGATTCTTTCACCGTCGGTCTGTTGGAAATACGCCGGCGGCCGGATCGTCAATCTGCATCACGGCCTGCTGCCCAGCTTTCCCGGCATGCGGCCCTATCACGAGGCCTATGCCGTCCGCATGCTGACCTACGGCGCGACCTGCCACTTCATCGTCCCGGAACTCGACGCCGGCAATCAGATCGTCTATCAATCGACGTTCACCGTCCCGCCGGGCATGAGGCTCGACGAAATCATGCGCAGCGGCCAGGAAGACAACGAGCCGCACTGCCTCGTGGAAGGCGTCCGCCGAGTGGTCTCCGGCGAAGTGCGCCTGCACTTCCATCGCGTCGTGGCGGCACGAGCGTCAGGGAGTTAGCCGCGGCAATTGTGCCGTGGAGCTACGCGCTTCGAGCCCTATCGAGTTCGTCACTTGTCGGCCGATTGCAATACTCGCGGCTCGATTCGCTCGCCAGTATCTCCAATAATATCCACCGCACTTTTGGTTCGGACTTGGCCGCCGCCGCGATGACATCGGCGGCGTGGGTTTTGTGCGGGGCGTCGGGCAGGCCGAGGTTGGTGATCGTCGAGAGGGCCAAGATGCGCAGGCCCAATTGCGCGGCGACCGTCACCTCGGGTACGGTGGACATGCCGACTGCGTCGCCGCCGATGCGCCGCAGGAAACGATATTCGGCCCGTGTCTCGTAGTTCGGCCCGGTCACGGCAATGTAAACTCCTTGATGGGCCACGAAGTTCGCGCGGCGGGCGATTGCGGCGGCGCGCGCGAGCAGGGACGGATCGTAGGGACTTGGGCGCATCGCGGTGATCGGCAGCGCGTCATTGCTGGACAAGCCAGCAGCAGCTTGGGTAGCACTGGCCAGCGAAGTCGGCCAGTGTCGCGCGGGTTGGGATGCCACTGGCCGACGTTGCTGGCCAGTGGCACACGCCGATTCGAAAGTGCCGAACATTAAGTTGATGTGGTCGGCGATCAAGAGGATGTCGCCGGGCGAGTATTGCGGATTTAACCCGCCGGCGGAGTTGGTGACGATCAGCAATTCGATCCCGAGCGCGTGAATCACGCGCGTCGGAAACGTGATTTCGGCGAATGAGTAGCCTTCGTAGGCATGCAGCCGGCCGTCCATCACGACGACCGGCAAATTCGCGACGTGGCCGCATACGAGCCGCCCTCGATGCCCCAGCGCCGTCGCCCGTTCAAAGTGTGGAATCGATTCATACGGCAGAATCGTTTCGGCTTGAACTTCGTCGGCGAAGTGCCCTAATCCAGTGCCCAGAATCAGTCCGGCGCGCGGCATGCCATTCCACCGCCGGCGAATCCACGCCACTGCTTCAAGAATCTTCGCTTCCGATGGTTCGATGGCTTTGCACTGCATAGCGGGTGGATCATACTCGATAGCCGAAGAAAGTGGTACGCTGGAGCGAACTCCCGGCGTAAACCCCGATGCGAGATGCGGAGTGCAGTTTGCACGTCGTCTTGTCTCCAATCCATCGCTTGTCACTTATGCTCACAGTTGCCTCGATCGCCGAATTCCTCGAACATTTCGCGCCGCCGCGGTTGGCGGAGGAATGGGACAACGTCGGATTGCTGGTCGGCAATGCCGCGCGGCCGGTTGAGCGGATGATGACCTGCCTCACACTCACCCCCGACAGCGTCGGCGAGGCGGTCGCCGAGCGGGTCGATCTGGTCGTCACGCATCATCCGCTGCCGTTCCGGCCGCTGCGACGCGTGACGTCAGATTCGCCGGAAGGCCGGCTGCTGCTCGATCTCATCGAGGCGCGGATCGCGGTCTACAGTCCGCATACGGCCTTCGATTCGACCGGACGCGGCATTAACCAACGGCTAGCCGAAGGTCTTGGATTAGACGCGATCGAGCCACTCGTACCGGGCGTCGACGATCCGGCGATTGGCACGGGACGCTGCGGCAAGCTTGCCAAATCGCTAAAGCTCACCGAACTGGCGAAGCGAACCGGCCGCTTCGTATCGATTGAAACGGTGCAGGTTGTCGGCGATCCGGACCGCGCGATCCAAAAAGTCGCCGTCGGTTGCGGCAGCGCCGGAGAATTGTTTGCCGTTGCACGAGATTTGCATTGCGATTGCTTTGTCACCGGCGAAGCGCGGTTCCATAGTTGCCTCGAAGCGGAGGCGATTGGAATTGCCCTGATCCTAGCCGGCCATTTCGCCAGCGAGCGATTCGCTCTCGAAGGATTGGCCGAACTGCTGGCAGTGCAATTCCCGTCGGCGACGGTATGGGCCAGCCGTCGTGAGCGCAATCCGCTCCGCTCGATCGAAACGAACTGTCCATCGTGAGATTTTGTCGGGAAACGCCGCACGTCGCCGTTCGTTGACGAACGGTTCGCCCGATCTAGAATGAATGCACCCCGAAAAATCAAGCTGAGATTATGTCGTCGCATTTTCTAACTGCACTGCCCGTTTTTAACGAAGTCGGCCACGTGGCGGCCGTGCTCGACGAGGTGTTGCGCTATAGCCGGGACGTGCTGGTGGTGGACGACGGCTCGACCGACGGCACGTCGGAATTGCTCGCCGCGCGGCACGACGTGCGCCGAGTGACGCATGAGGTGAATCGCGGGTACGGCGCTGCACTGCGCTCCGCCTTCGACTATACGCTGGCTCATGGCTACGAAGTCTTAGTAACCATCGATTGCGATGGCCAGCATACGCCGCAGCGCATTCCGCTATTTGTCGCCGCCGCACGGGACGCCGATATCGTTTCCGGGAGCCGTTATCTCGAGCGGTTCGACGGCGACAGCCTGGCCCCCGCCGATCGACGCCGAATCAATCTGCAAGTCACGGCCGAGCTGAACCGCCGGCTCGGCCTGAACTTGACCGACGCGTTCTGCGGTTTCAAGGCCTATCGCTCGTCGGCGCTCGAGGCGCTCGACATCAAGGAGCCCGGCTACGCCATGCCTCTGGAGCTTTGGGTCCAAGCCGCTCACGCCAGACTCAAGATCGTCGAGTTGCCGGTGCCGCTGATCTATTTGGAGGAAGAGCGATCGTTCGGCGGCTCGCTGGACGACGCACGCAAGCGACTGCAATACTATCACGAAATCATCGATCGGAGCCTGACGGCGATCGCATCGGCCCGAAACGAGTCCGATCAGCCGCACGATTGCTGCGCTTCGGGCGTGTGCGATGAAGATCAGTCGTAGGGCGGCGCAGGATCCAAGTTCATTTACGCATCCCCTTTATATCGTGATCCTCGCTCACACCTCCGCGACTCATAGCTTGATGCCGAAGCCTCCCATTCCGAACGCTGAATTGGCAGCGCCGCGGACGAGTGGGGCGAAACTCATCCTGCCGCCGATCGATGAGGCAGGTGAATGGGCGGCGGCCAATCGCCGGATTATCGACCGCTCGGACTACGAGCTGCAAGGGCGCCGACTTTCCGCGCTCGCGGCCCAAGCGCGCGACGAGCTGCTGATCGCCGCCCTGCGGCACACGCGTTCGTATCGCGATGTCGCGGAGCCGGCGAAGTTGTCGGACACTCTGTTTCTCGCCGGTCATCAGCCGGAGATCTATCATCCGGGCGTCTGGCTGAAGAACTTTATTCTCGACCGCTTGGCGCGTCGGCACGACGGCGTGGCGATTAACCTGGTGATCGACAGCGACACGATCAAGTCGTCGGCGTTGCGGGTGCCCGGCGGTTCGATCGCCGAGCCGACCGTCGAAGGCGTGCTCTTCGATCGGCCGTCGGCGGAGATTCCATTTCAATCGCGGACCATTCTGGACCAAGAGCTGTTTGAGAGCTTCGGCCGCCGGGCGGCCGCACGGCTGGCGCCGCTGGTTCCCGATCCCATGCTGATCGACTACTGGCCGCTCGCCGTTGCCTGTTCCCAGCGGACGCGCAATTTAGGCGAATGCTTGGCGCAGTCGCGACATCAATGGGAAGGGAGCTGGGGGCTCTCGACGCTCGAGATTCCCCAGAGCTGCGTGTGCCAACTCGAGGCGTTTCAGTGGCTCAGCGCGCATTTACTGGCCCATCTGCCGCGGTTCTGGGACGTTTATAATTCCGCCCTGGCGGACTATCGCCGTTGCTACCACGTACGCAGCCAGGCGCATCCGGTGCCGGAATTGGCCGTCGACGATCAATGGCTCGAAGCGCCGTTCTGGATCTGGACCGATGAGGATCCGCGTCGGAGGCGCGTCTTTGCCCGCCAGCGGGGCGATGATATCTTGCTCACAGATCGAGAGCGGATCGAGGTGGCGATTCCTCTGTCGGCCGATTCGGATGGGGCGCGAGCCGTCCAGCAATTGGCGGCCCTGGGAGATCGCGGAATTCATCTGCGGAGCCGCGCGTTGCTGACAACGCTGGCGGCGCGGCTCGTGTTCGGCGACTTGTTCTTGCACGGCGTCGGCGGGGCGAAGTACGACCGGCTGACCGACGCGATCATCGAGCGATTCTTCGGCCTGGACGCCCCGGCGTATATGGTCGTCTCGGGGACGTTGCACTTGCCGATCGCGCGCCCGACGGTGAGCGGCGGCGATTTACGCGACGTCGAACGCGAGCTGCGCGATCTGACGTTCCATCCGGAGCGATTTATTACCGAATCGCCGCGCGATGCATCCGACAATGAAACTTCGCCCGCGCCATGGCTTGAAATGAAACGGCGATGGATCGCCGCCCCGTTTGCACCGAGCCAAGCGCGCGAGCGCTACCGCGCGATCCGCGCGGCCAATGAAGATCTGCAACGGTTTATCGTCGCGCGGCGCGAGGAGGCCTTGCGCCGCTCCGATCGGCTGGCTCGCGAGCTTCGCGCCGAAGCGATCCTCTCGTCGCGCGACTATGGGTTCGGTTTGTATCCAGAAAAAAGTTTGCACGATTTCCTACTAGCTTTTCCCGTTGAGAGAGTTTAGTCTGATGGCAAGCGTGGGGCATTCAAGGATCGAAGTCTAGCTAAGAAGGGATTCGCAATGAGCCGCTCGGCAGCCGGGGCGGTCGTTTCCGAGGCCAATGCTGTGGCCGGAACAAAGCGTCCCCAGGATTCGCGGCAAACTCTGTCAGATCGGCGCCGAGAGAGAAATCGCTCTCGGCCTCCGGAACCGAAGCCGGCCCAATTGAAGGGATGCCTTCCTTTGTCGGCAGAAGATCGCCGTCGCGTCGCCGCCGACAAGCGGCGACCCGTGCGATCGGAAAGTCAGCGAACCCAGCCGGTTCGCAAGCCTTCTCGCCAGAACGCTCCTCACGAGCATCGTCATGGTTCGCGCGATAAGGCATCGCCCCTCGTCGCTCTCGATGGAGTCAGCCGGTTGGCGGCGCCTTCCGCGACCAACGGAACGCGACGCGGCGATCCAGCGGCGCCTCCGCCCGTCTGGCAGGTCGTCGAGGCCCGAGCCGGCGATCATCCCAGCATTTACCAGTGGCTATTGGCCGTCTTTCATGCTCCCACGCGCGAGGAGTTTCACGCCGAGCAGGACGATCCGACGTATGAGCCGGTCAATCGCTTGCTCGTGAAGCGAGGCTCGCGGATCGTCTCCCATGCGCAGCTCATTGACCGAACGATGCTCTTCGGTTCGTTGCGGTTGCCGATCGACCAGGTGGCGTGGCTGGGCACGCTGCCGGAGTTTCGCCGGCAAGGGGCGGCCACCGCCTTGCTGGAAGCCGTGGATGCTAAGATGCGCCGCGACGGCGCAGTGCTTGGTTTGCTGCGCACGCGGGTGCCGCACTTTTTTCATCGGGCGGGCTGGGCGGTCTGCGGGCGACATTGTTTCTCCCAAGCCAAGGCCCGAGATATCTTGGCCCGCTATTGGGCGGAGCCGGCCCTGCGCCGCGATCCGCTCAATCTGCGCCTTTGGCGTCACTTCGAGTTGCCGGCCTTGATGCGAATCTACGCACAGAACACGAGCGAGGCATTTGGTCCGCTGGCGCGCGGCGAGACCTATTGGCGATGGTTGATCTCTCGAGGGGCGTTCGATCATATCATCATCGCGCTGGCTGGACCCGACCGGCTGGATTTGAACGAAGCGGGGGCGCCGATCGTCGGTTATGCGGTCGTTCGACAGGAGCGGGTCGTTGAACTGCTCACGAACCCGGCCTATCCGACGGCCGGCGTTCAGCTTCTTGCCAGGGCCTGCTCCGATGCGATCGAACGTCGCGGCAACGAGATCGTGCTCGAAGCGCCACCATGCGATCCGCTCCATCGATTCATGACCTCCGCCGGCGGCGAGTTTCGTCATCATGAATCCGACGATCAAGAAGTATTCATGATCAAACTTCTCGATCCGGCAGGTTTTCTCAACGGCTTGTCCGGGCTTTTGGACGCGCGCTCCCGAGCGGCTGGCGTTCCGCGGAATTGCGAGTTGGGCCTGCTGGCCGGCGCGGATAAGTTCTTGTTTACGATGAGTCGAAACGGGCTGAAAATCGTGCGCGGTCGGCTGGGGAGGAGCCACGTGGCTTGCTCGGGCTCCGAATTCACGCGTTTGCTGCTGGGGCATGACTCTCCGGAGGAGTCCGCCGCGCAAGGGCGATTGACCGCCTCGACCCAATTGGCGCTCGAATTGGCTGGGATTCTGTTCCCGCGTCTCCCAACGTGGCGACCGCTTTTGGACGATCTGACCATATAAGCCATTATATCTATGGCAATTTTGTCGCTTAATAAAAAAAGTTCTTGCGTTGGCCGAAGAGAGCGTTACAATGCCGATAACCCTCATGGCTGGGTGCAAGCACCGCTACTAGGAACTTGATCGGGGACTGTCTTGCATCGTTTGCTTTGAGTTGCTGCCTGCTATTGTCGGGGTCGGCCGGTTAACAAGACTCGACACCAAGGATTAAATGGGTAGGAGGGCTGCTCGTGAAACGTCTACCAACCTATCTCGCGCCGATGGCGTGGGCCAAACCTTTGGCGCTCGTGCTGTTCGGTGCGGCGGTGTGCGTATTGGCGCAATCGCCTGCGATGGCCGCAGCGCCCCTTTTGGCGGGCGGGAGTGTTGTCAAACCGGCAGTTTCTCCGGGCTTTGGTTCGCCTTACACGGTGGAGCCGGCCGGTCAGCCCGTGCCTGCAAATTTCTCGAAGCTGGTTGTCACCACTCAGTTTCCTTATCTGTTCACCGCCACGCAAAACGGCGCTTTCAGTGGATCGGTAACGAGCAGCATCTGGCAGGATCCGACCACATCGAATCTGGCGTTCAGCTACAGTTTCAATAATTTGCAGACGTCTCTTTATGGCGGTCCCGCCGGTACCGATATCGTGCGAGTTACGCTCGACGATTCGACGCATCCGTGGTTTGGATTCAACATAACAGACTCCGGCGTCGGCACGCCCACTATCGGTCACTCCACCCCGCAGGGATCGATCTCATGGAATGATGGCGATCCGTTTGCTCTCGACCGCGACGCCACGTTCCAGAATCCGGACGTGCAATTTCGCGTTTTGGGTTTAGGCACGGCACTGCTCTCGGCGACGAGCGATGCTTCGGCCAACATTTGGTTCGCGACCAGCGCGAAAAACGCGTCGATCACCAACGTCGGATTTCTTGACGGTGGCAATACGGGCAGCGCCAAAGCGTATGCGCCGGGTCCGGGCAATGTCCTCATCATCCCGAGTCCCGAGCCGGCATCTTGGGTTTTGATGGCCATTGGCGGCATCGGGCTCTTTATGATTCGCCGACGCCGCCGTGGCAATTGACGGTTCCGCTTGCCCATCGCTAGCGATAGTCAGCAATACGAAAGACCGCCTCAGGGCGGTTTTTGCTTGCGCGGCAGGAGTCCGGCCGACGGACGCTCAGAAGATAGGCGGCGTCATGCTGACGACCCGCAAATCCGCGCACTTTCGCTAGCTTGACACTCTCCGTGGCCGCATTTAGTATGAAATCATCCCGTCGTGCCGTAAGTTCAAGGCGCCAAAGGTCGCTCGATCATGGAATATATCGTGCCCGGAATCTGTGGGTTGCTGCTCATCCTCGGGCTGGTGGCGATCGTCATGAGCCGGTCGAACTGGCGGATTCCGCAGATCGTTCTTTCGGCGTTCATCTTGATTTTTTCGCTAGCGTTCTTTTACTTGGCGGCCCGAACCCTAAAGACGCACGAGAATTGGGAACGGGAGATCAAGCAGTTTCAGGACGGCATCGCGCGGGCCCAAAACGGGGATCCGACGAAAGGCGAGCTGGGAATTCTTCAACTGACGAACGATCGAAATCAGTTAAAGCAGCAAGTCGCCGAGGCGATGGCCGAGCGCGGCCGGATGTGGCCCGATGCGCTCAAGGACAAAGTCAATCCGGCGGACGGCACGCTCGTCGCCTCGTTTGAGCAGCCTCCACCAGGATTGGAGCCAAAGGCGATCGTTTTTGTGTTCGAGCAAAACGACAAGGAAAAGGGTGGCCAGTATCTCGGCGAGTTTAGCGTCGTCAAGGTGGAGGGCAAGCAAGTGACCGCGGCGCCCGCCAGCACGTTGGTGCAGCGCGAGCTAAACCTGATCGCCGCCAGCAAGGGTCCCTGGGTGTTCTATGAGATCATGCCGATCGACAGCCACTCGCTGTTCGCCGAAACCGACCCCAGTGCATTGAAGGGCCTGTTGCCCGATCGCGATGTTCCCGCAGCCGAGCGCGATGAATACGCGCGTGACGGCAAGCCGGCGAAAGAGGGTGACCCGACGGATCGCGTTTCAGTGCTGGTGAAATTCACGAAGGCCTGGCCTGAGAATGCCGCCGCGCCGGCAGCGCCGGCCGACAACGCCGCGGGAAATGCGGCCGCCGCGCCGAAGGCCGCGGTCGCCGAACCGTCGTTCAGGCCGGGCGACGTGGCCTACTTCGATCCCGATGCGGCCAAGGATTTGGTGGAAAACAAGAAAGTTGCCGAATACGACACGAGCGATCCGGCGAAGGCGCGGATTTACGTCCGCCCGCTGCGCGATTATGCTCGGCTGTTCCGCGAGACGTATCGGCGGCGCAACGAGTTGTTCGCACTGTTGGCAGAAACCAAAGGCCAGGCCGACCGCGTGGCCACCGCCGTGGGACAAGTGCAAGACGACATCAAGGCCGCAGAAGCTGACAAGGAGGGCCTGTCAAAGGATCTGGCGAAGTTCAAATCCGAACTTGACGCGGTCGTGGCGTATCAGCAATCGCTGGAGGCCAAGCTGGCCAAAACCCGCGCCACGCTGTCCGAACTGTTCCGCTCGAATCTTCAATTGAGCGCCCAATTGGCCGATGCCGAGAAGAAAGCTGCCGAGGCGATCCACCGCCAAGCGCCTCCCGCCGAAGCCAGCGCTAGCCTCGGCCGCTGAACGGCCTTGGCCGCTGAACAGAGTTCAGAAACCAGCGGTCACAGATTAAAAGATTAGTTGCCAGGGGCCAGGGGAATAGACGGGGGGAAAAAGCGCGCGGCTAGGATCCAAGCCAGTCCGCCAATCAGCACAAACGTGCTCCAGCCGAGGCGCGCGACCGAGCGCTGGGGTTTTTTGAGCCTTCGAGCGGCGATCAGCGCGATGCCTGCGAACATTCCCACGGCGATCGCCGCGGCCCAGCCGAGAATCGCGCCGGTGCAGGCTAGAGATAGTGAGGCAACCGGGCCGCCGTCGTTGTCGGCGCTTCGGTAATCCCTTCGCAAGGCCATTGCATTGGCCACTACGGCCAGGATATGCCCGGTTGCCCATCCGGCGATCGACCCGGCGGCGGCAATCGCCAAACCTCGCCAAGCCGGGCCTTCCTGCCGTGCCGCTGGGAAAACCCCCGCCGCAATCAGGCCCACAAGGGTCGCAGCCCAAAAGACTCTTCGAGGCGCCCGTGCGCCGTCGAGTTCGATGAGCGCAGCACAGAACAGCGTGCAGAGCAGCCACAGATCGCCGGCATAGCGAATCACGATGTCGAATCCGGTGGGCATTGCCGCGGATCGCTCGGGATTCGCTGGCAGAGCAATCCGCGGCCGAACGTTCGCGGCAAACACCGCCACGAACAAAATCGCCGTTGCCAGCTCCACCAGTGGATAACGCGGGGAGATCTTCGCGCGGCAATCGTAGCATCGGCCCCCGAGGATCAGCCAGCTCACGATCGGCAGATTGTGATACCAGCGAATCGGATGTCCGCAAGCGGGGCAGCACGATCCCGGATGCGCGATGCTTCGTCCCGCCGGCAGTCGATAAGCGACGACATTCAAGAAGCTCCCAACAACGCCGCCAAGCGCAAACAGCCAGGCGACGAGAATCCAATCGAGGCGGACGATCCAGTCGATTATCGGGTCCATCATTGCGAACGGGGTCTTTTCCTAGATGATGCCGTGAAAAGGTCCGCCCGGCGCGGCCAACGCATCCACGCGGCGGCTGATGGCCGGGTCCTCCACGAGCGGCGGGGCGTGGTGCGGTTTCATCCGGGCATCGATCACGAGCGAACCGCGGCAGCCCCAGTGCTTGCGATCGATGAACTCGCCGATGCCGTGAACATCGGCCGCCGGATCGCTCCGCGTGAAGGTCACCCACAGGAAATTGCCGAGCGACGCGGCGGCGAAGTCGCTGTCGTCCACGATTACGACCAACGGAAATCGACTGATCGCGTCCTCGCAAGTATACGCCGAGCAGAACCGCTCGATTGCGGAATCTGTCACGCCGGCTTCGGAAAAACGGGGGCCTTCAATCGCCAACACGCCGGGCAAACAGAGCCGCGGATTGCGGAAGCCGCGCTCGTCGCCGCTTCCCGAGCCGATCCCGCTCGGTAGCCGCAGATCGCTGGGGATTTCCGCCGGCAGCTCGCGAACGGGCTTCCCCACAACTGCGATAACCAGCTTCGAACCCTCGTTCAGCGCGCCGCCCGAATAGTCGAGCGTGTCGATCGTCGTACAGGTCTGAAAGTGCAGGTCGCGCCGCCAATCGACGCGGGCCAGCATGTGTTGCAGGAACCGATCGATTTGATGAACGCCCAAGCTCGGATCGTCGTCGCCGTTGGCGATCCAAAGATACTTAGCCAGCGACATCTGCCCTTGGCCGAGGATGGCATTGGCTTGCGTCAGCAGTTCCTGCGGCCGAGCGCGCTCGCCATAGGGCACATACCGCTCGCTGCCAATCGCCAAGAGCAGGGGATGAACGCCCGCCGCGTCCACCGCGTGCACGGCGCGCAGGCCTGGAACCAGGCTCGGCACGATCGGGCCGGTGAGTTCGTGAATGAACTTGCCAAAGACCGTGTCCTCTTGGGGCGGACGACCAACCACCGTAAACGGCCAAATCGGATTCGGCCGATGATAGACCCGTTCGACCCGGAGCACCGGAAAATCGTGTGCAAGGCAGTAGTAGCCGAGATGGTCGCCGAACGGTCCCTCTGGCAATTGCCGGTCGGGATCGACCGTGCCGACGATGCAAAAATCGGCCTCTGCGTAGATCGGCAGTCCGTTTGGCTGGCGGACCATCGGAACGCGCCCCCCACTGAGCACGCCCGCAAACGACAGCTCGGAGACTCCCTCGGGCAGCGGCATCACGGCGGCGACCGTTAGGGCCGGCGCACCGCCGACGAACACGTTCACGCGCAGCGGCTCGCCGCGCCGAATTGCCGCGGCATGGTGCACACCGATGCCGCGATGAATCTGATAGTGCAGCCCGACTTCGGCGCCTCCGCGGTATTGCCCGCCGGAAAGTTGCACCCGATACATGCCGAGATTCGAGCGTTTGAAGCCGGGTTGCTCGGCATCTTCGGTGTAAACCAGCGGCAGCGTGATGAATGCTCCGCCATCGTCAGGCCAGGACTTTTGCTGCGGCAACTGGTCGATGGTCGATTCATGAGCAAGAACCGGCCCCTGCGACGCAAATCGCGGGAGCATCTTCGTCGCGGCCCAGGGGGCCGTGAAGTACCGCAACGGATGCCGCAGTCCGCGCGCCGGATCGAGCTTGAGTTCAATCAACCGCCGCACGTCGTCGAGCGTGTCGCGGAACAGGTAGTGCATCCGCTCGATCGTGCCGAACAGATTCGAGACCATCGGGAACCGGCAGCCCTTGACGCGAGCGAAATAAATCGCCGGTCCACCGGCGCGATACACGCGCCGCTGGATCTCGGCTGCCTCGAGGCACGGGTCGATTTCCGCATCGATCCGCACCAATTGCTTGGCGCCGGCCAGATCGTCGATACATTCTCGGAGGTTGCGATGCAAGGCAGGGGTCGGAGATCAGAGGTCGGAGGACGGAGATCGGAAGTCGGTGAATCCGCAAGCGGTCGGGTCCATCAAGCGGTTCGCTGACGCACGTGGGACGAAACTGGCGATGCGGGCCCCTCGAAATCATAGCCGCTCCGGCTACAATGTGGCAGGCGTCGCGGTTTCACCAATCTCGTAACCGACTTCGATCCCGGCCGTTCACCGTCGTCGCGCGCCGCTCTCGTTTTCCCGAGTCCCGAACCCCGAGACCCGAGCCCCCAACTATGAATCGCATCGACACACCTCTTCCCACCACCGACGCCGATGCCATTGTCGTCGGTGTTTTTTCGGGCGAAGCCCTGAGCGGCTCGTCCGCCGAAGCTGATCGCGCGACGGGCGGCCTTTTGGCCAAGCTCATCGAGCGAAAGGAGATCACCGGCAAGAAATTCGAGACCGTCGCCTTGCTAGCGCCATCGGGCGTCGCTGCGGGGCAAATCCTCGTCGTCGGCTTGGGCGAACGGGCGAGTTACGACGCCGGCACGGCCTATCGCGCCGCGGCGGCGGCCGCGAAGGCGCTCGCCGGCAAGCCGCGCGGCCGCGTCGCCTACTTTCTCGACGCCGGCGGTTCTCCCGCCCTGAACGAGGCCGCCGTCGCTGGTGCGATCGTGGGCTGCCAGGGTCAAGACCTTTATCGAGCCGAAAAGAAGCGGAACCCGCCAAAGGAGGTCCTCTGGTCCGGCGGCGATCCGGCCGCGATCGAGCGCGGTCGCATCATCGGCGATTGCGTGAACCTAACTCGCCGGCTGGTGAACGAACCGCCGCAGGATATGTACCCCGCCTCGTTTGCAGCCAAGGCCGAGGAGGTGGCCAAACAATATGGAATCAAGGCCGAGATTTGGGATCAAGCACGGCTCGAAAAGGAGCGGTGCGGATCGCTGCTGGCGGTCGCCAAGGGATCGAATCGTGAGCCCCGGCTGGTGATCCTCCGCTATCAAGGGGCCGAGCCAAACAAACCGCTGTTGGCGCTCGTCGGTAAAGGAGTGACCTTCGATTCCGGCGGCCTGTCGCTCAAGCCGTCCGATTCGATGCTAACGATGAAGTGCGACATGTCGGGCGCCGCCACCGTGCTCGGGGCGATGCAGGCGATCGCCCAACTCAAGCTGCCCGTGAATGTGGTCGGCTTGATGGGCTTGGTCGAGAACATGACCGGACCGGCAGCCTATAAGCTCGGCGACGTGCTCACCGCCCGTAACGGCAAAACGATCGAGGTCCACAACACCGACGCCGAGGGGCGGCTGGTGCTGGCCGACGTGCTCTGCGTCGCGGTCGAAACCGGCGCGGCGAAGATCATCGACCTGGCGACGCTCACCGGCGCCTGCGTCGTGGCCTTAGGAACCGACGTGGCGGGGCTGATGACCAACGATCAGGCTTGGTGCGAAGCAGTCGCCGCGGCGGCCCGCGCCGTCGGCGATCCGGCCTGGCAATTGCCGATGTTTCCTGAGTACGACGAGCAGATTCAGGGTGAAGTGGCCGACATCAAGAACGTGGGCGAAGGGCGCTGGGGAGGCGCAATCACGGCCGCCAAATTCCTCGAGCAGTTCGTGGATAAGAAACCCTGGACCCACATCGACATCGCCGGCCCGGCCTTCCTTGAAAAACCCAAACCCTGGCTCGACGCCGGCGCCAGCGGCGCCTTCGTCCGCACGCTGATCGAAGTTGCCCGAGGATGGAAAGGTTGACGATGCCTTGGATCGCGGAAAGTGCCGATGAGATCGGTTGGGACCGGCTCGAATCGCTGATGCGCGAGACGGTTGCGACGGCGCGGCGGAAGTTGTGCGACAAGCCGCGGCGAGTATTGCTGTTGCCGCCGGATATTACGCGGATGCATTCGGGGGCCGGGCGGATCACCGAGATTCTGTATAACCTGCTGGTGGACGAGGCGGAGGTTCACGTAATCCCGACGCTCGGGCAGCATGTGCCGCATTCGGTTGACCAAAATCGGCGGATGTTCGGTTCGATCCCGAACGAGCTAATCCACGCTCACGATTGGCGCGGCGGCTGCATTGCGGTCGGTGAGGTCCCAGCCCGAATGGTCGATCAACAGACCGATGGGTTGGCCGATTGGCCGTTGCCGATCGTGCTCAATCGGATGTTGATGGAAGGGCCGTGGGACTTGGTGATCAACGTGGGCCACGTCGTGCCGCACGAGGTGCTCGGGTTTGCCAACCACAATAAGAATTATTTCATCGGCCTGGGCGGCAAAGACCTGATCTGCGCCGCGCACATGATGGCCGCCGCCTGCGGGATCGAAAACAATCTGGGGAACCTCATCACGCCGCTGCGGGCTTGCTTCAATTGGGCGGAGGACCAGTATCTCTCGCAGCTCCCCGACCTATACGTGCAAGTGGTGCTGGCCCGCAATGCCGGCGGCCAGTTGGTCCACACCGGGCTATACGTCGGCGACGATCTGGAAACGTATCTCGCCGCAGCCCGCCAATCGCGCGAGCAGAATATCACGCTCCTCGACGAACCGATCGACAAGATTGTCTGCGTCATGCAGGGGGACGAGTTTTTCAGCACCTGGGTGGCCGACAAGGCGATCTACCGCACGCGGATGGCGCTGGCCGACGGCGGTGAGCTGGTGATCATCGCACCGGGGCTCAAGCGATTTGGCGAGCAGCCAGATGTCGATGCGCTGATTCGCAAATACGGCTACGTCGGCACCGAGCGAGTCATGGAGCAGTATCGCCGCAATGCCGACATGCAGGACCTGGCTCATGCCACGGCACATCTGATTCACGGCTCGACTGAAGGTCGCTTCACCGTGACCTATGCGCCGGGGCATCTCAGCCGCGCGGAGATCGAGCAGGTGAACTATCGGTACGCCGATATCGGCCAAATGATGGATCGCTATCAACCCAGCCGCCGCCAGCAGGGCTGGAACACGACCGACGACGGCGAGCGGTTCTATTTCATTCCCACGCCTTCGGCTGGGCTGTGGGCAACGCGGGAAAAACTCTTTAGCCGGCCAAGTGGTTTTGGAGAGGAGTAGTCCTTATTCGCCGGCCGCCGGCTGGAGCGCTTTCTCCGCGGTAACGATCATCTGGGCGATATCGACAAGTTTGCGATTCTGATCGCGGGCCAACTTTTGCAGGCGGCGGAATGCGTCCGGCTCGCTCAGATTCGCCCGGAGCATCAGGATTCCCTTCGCTCGCTCGATCAACTTGCGATCCTCCAGCGCCTGGCGAAGGCTATTGGCTTCGGTGCGCAGGGCCTTGAACTGGGCGAAGCGCTGAGTGGCGATCGCGATGGCCGGCTCGAGATCGGCCCGCTTGATCGGCTTGACGAGGTACGCCAGGATGTGGTCCTGTTCGGCCCGCTCGAACAATTCCGGATCGTAATACGCTGAAACGAGAATCACTGGCACCGGGCGATCACGATAGATTTCACTAGCGGCATCGATCCCGTCGAGTTCCGGCATCTTGATGTCGGTCACCACCAGATCCGGATGGAGTTCGTGGCAATGCGCGACCAACTCGCGGCCGTTCGTGGCGGTGGCGACGACTTCATGCCCCATGTCGGGCAACGTCTGTTGGAAATAATCGCGCATGTCGGCTTCGTCATCCGCAACGACGATTCGCAGACCCTGGGTCATGATTTCCTCCTGGGAAAAATTAAGACAAATTGGGCGCCTGCCCGAGAACCTGCGCCGAGCCGGATTTGGCCGCCATGGGCCTCGACGATTCGCTTCGTTAGAGCCAGGCCCAGGCCGGTTCCCCTGGTTCTCGTCGTGTAAAACGCGGCGAAGGCCTTGTCGCGATCGGCTGGGGCAAATCCTGGGCCGTTGTCCTGGAGCACGATTTCCAGCGCCGGTTGGCCGTTCAATTCCGAGTCGCGATAGCTCACGTCGATTTCGAGCGGATCGGGGCAAGCCGCCAACGAATTCTTCAGCAAGTGGCTGAAGACGATCGTCATCGCCCGCCGATCGATTTCGCCGGTTGGATCCGACCCAGTGTATTCTTCGCGCAATCGCGCGTTACGCCCGACCCGCAGCGATTCGAGTTCCAGCCAGGCTTGGCGGATGATCGGCGAAAGTGCATGCCGTTGGGGGTCGATCCGCAGTGGAGACGCGTAGTCGCGCACTTTTTCATAGAGTTGGTGCAGGTCGTTCTGGGCCTGCTGCACGCGGGCGATGAGGTCGAGCGCGGCGGGACGATCCTGCACTTCGCGGGCCAGCATTTCCAGACAGGCCTGGGCCCGCTGCAACGCATTGCGGCTTTCGTGGGCCATGGCGTTCATTGCAGCGCCGATCGCAGAGAGCCGCTCGGATTCGAGGAGCCGCTCGTGCTCGCTGTCCCGCTCGGCGACGACCTCCTTCGATTGCGGTTCGTGAGATGAATCTTCCGGCATCCGCTGGCATGTGCTCGCCCCGGCAGGCTGCCTGCCGCCGGCGGAGCGCTCGACTATCCGCGCCGCTGCCACACGCGATGATCGGCCCTCGCGGGCATCGTCGGTTTCCATAGTTTCCACCACGTTGGATCTGGCCTATTCATGGTCTAATCGTTCAAGCGGCGTCGTGGCCTCGATCTGAAGTGGACCGCAGCGGCCGACCGTTTCAAGAGTGGACCGCCGGATTCGCGCATTCTAACCTTCGGGAGTCCGACTTGGAAGCGGCGACTCGACTTGGCCCAATCTTTCGGTCGCGGAGCGGTTATTTGACAGCACGACTCGCGCAGTCCATGATTAATCTCAGCCGATCAGCAGTGGTGTCGGGGTCGCGAGCGCTAGTTCGAAGAATTACCCGGTTTGACCGGAAGGGCTCGAAGAGAAATGTTACCCAGCAGGCATGTTTGGCGCTTCGTGCTGGTTGCGCTCGGCAGCTCCCTTCTCGGCCATTTTATTGGGCGATCGCTGCACGCCGACTCGCCTCCCGCGAAGGAGATCAGCCCGGTGCTAATTCCGGGCGGCGTTGCCGATCCAGAAGGAAAATTCGGTTACGTTACGAATCCCAAAGGTGGCACGGACGCATTGCGGCTGGCGACGGGCGAATTGCTCTGGACAGTCAAGGAAGTTCGGCCGTTGATTGTCTCGGGGAACCGGTTGGTCGCTCAAGCTGCTGTCAAAGATCAGCCTAAGCAATTCATGTTGGTGGTCATGGATATTGCTCAATCGGGGGCCCGCTTGACTCGTTCGGAGCCATTGACCTTTCCGGAATGGGTGTCGATTGAGAGAGAGCTGTCTCATTCGTTTTCGACAGAATGCCGCGTCGTGGGCAACACATTGATCCTGAGCTGGCGAGCCGACGCCTGGTCGAGCGTAGGCTCCAGTCTTTTGTCCAAACCGGAAACCCCGCAGCGAACGGCAGCGTCCGGTAGAATCCAGATGGATCTTACGACCGGCAAGACGGTGTCGAAGCCCGACGAGAACCCGGTTGAACTGAACGGCCCAGCCGAACCACGCGATGTCACGCTGGGAACCTGCCGCCTCATGCTCGCCGAATCGGCTCAAGCAGGACAGGGCTTCAGCCGCAATATCAAGCGCTGGCTCCAGGCGATCGACGCCAAGAGCGGCAAGGTGCTCTGGGAACACAATCTCGCGCCCGAGGCCGTCATTCCGCCGGCGCATTGACCGATCGGGATCGAATCCTTCAAGCGGTGGAATTCGTCATTTCCTTGAGCAGTCCATAGAGCTTGACGTCGATTAGCCGCCCGTCCTTCTTGAGATGCCGGCGCAAGTATCCTTCGGGCTCAAAGCCGCACTTTTGGAGAACGCGCGCCGAGGCGTCGTTGAAGGAAAAGACATGGGCATCGATCTTCACGAACCCAAGCGTCTCGAAGGCGTGCCGGCAAATTGCCGCGACGACTGCCGTCATGATGCCGCGTCCCCAGTAAGGCTTTGCCAGCCAGTAGCCAATTTCGGAACGATGCGGCCCGAAAGCTTCAAAGCCGCGAAGGCCTGCCCCGCCGATGAGTTGCCCTGCCGCATTACGGATCGCCCAGTTTAGCGTTTGACCGTTCTGGCGCGTGGCCTGTTCGACAATCTCCAGCCATTTCTCGGCGTCGGCCAACGTATACGGATGCGGAATCCGCAACGTGCGCTCGTAGATTTCCGGCTCGGCGAGCCATTGGACGAGCGTTTCGAGATCGGACCGTTTGAAGTCCGTAAGCGAAATCTCTGGAGTGACCGTCAGGTTCATGGGAAGCCGGCAGAATGTTGCGCAACTGCGGGGCAGAGATAAGATTAGTAGACAACACGATTGACCTGCGGGTTCACCGTCGCGAGAGCGGCTTTTTCTTGGACCGCCGTGTACAATGTCCGGCATGGCAAGCGACGCTGCGCCAGCACTGAAGTCGATCCCACCGAAAGTTGAATCGAACGCGTCGGCCGGCGTCAAGCCGTTGGGCCGCGTCGGCTCGATCGACGCTTATCGCGGCTTGGTCATGCTGCTGATGATGGCCGAGGTTCTAGAGCTGCGGCATGTGGCCAATGCTTTGCCCAATAGCGGCTTCTGGAAGTTGCTGGCCTATCATCAAACGCACGTCGATTGGATCGGCTGTTCGTTGCACGATCTGATTCAGCCGTCGTTTTCGTTTCTGGTGGGTGTGGCGCTGCCGTTTTCGCTGGCGAAGCGGGCGGGAGAAGGGCAGCCGGCCTGGCGGCGCACGCTGCACGCCTTCTGGCGGGCGCTGGTGCTGGTGCTGCTCGGCGTGTTCCTGCGTTCGATCGACCACAAGCAGACGTACTGGACGTTTGAAGACACGCTCTCGCAAATCGGGTTGGGGTACGGGTTCCTGTATATTCTGGCCAATCGATCGGTCGCGGTGCAGTGGTCGGCGCTGGCCGTGATTCTCGTCGGCTATTGGGCGGCGTTCGCGGTGTATCCGTTGCCGGGAACCGATTTCGATTGGACCGCGGCCGGCGTGAGCGCCAAGGATACGGTCTGCCATCTCTCCGGCTTCGCGGAGCATTGGAGCCTGAATACGAACGCCGCTTGGGCGTTCGACACGTGGTTTCTCAACCTGTTTCCGCGGGAAGCGAAGTTCACGAACAACGGCGGCGGCTATGCCACGCTGAGCTTCATCCCGACGCTGGGGACGATGATCCTCGGCTTATTAGCCGGAGGCATGTTGCGAAGCGGTCGCCAGCCGCTGTTGAAAACTCGCTGGCTGCTAGCTGCGGGGATTCTCTGTCTTGCCGCCGGCTGGTTGCTGGGAGATGTCGGAATCTGTCCCGTGGTCAAAAGAATCTGGACGCCGAGCTGGGTGCTGTTCAGCGGCGGATGGTGCTTTCTTCTCTTGGCTGGGTTCTACCTGGTAATGGATATCTGGAACCTGCGCGGCTGGGCGTTCGCATTGGCGGTAATTGGGGCGAACTCGATCGCCGCCTATCTGATCGCGCATCTCTTTCCGCATTTCATCAAAGAGGCGCTGCCGCGGCATCTAGGTTCAGACGTTTTCAGTTCCTACGGCGTGGCTTATGAACCTCTGCTGCTTGGTTTCGGTATTTTGATCGTCGAGTGGCTGATTTTATTTTGGATGTATCGCCGGAAGGTTTTCCTGCGAATCTGAGATGTATCTTTTGGCTTTCAAACAATACCGAACTTCTCAGGAAATCTCGCCATGACAACTCGATTTCTGTTGCTTGCGGTCGCGCTTTTCCATGTTTCGTTTGGTCTGGCCGTAATTGCCGCTGAAGCGCCCGTGCGGGTCCTGATTTGGGACGAGCGGCAGCCAAAGCAGAAAGTGGCCTACGAAAACTTCCTCGGCAATGCCATCGCCGACTATCTGGAAAAGCAACCGGGAATCACCGTGAAATCGGTGGCGCTCGATTCGCCCGAGCAGGGGCTCGACTTGACGACGCTCGACGCGACCGACGTGATCGTCTGGTGGGGGCACGCGCGGCACGACAAGGTCACGGCTGAGCATACGGACGCCGTTGTGAAGCGGGTGCTGGACGGGCGGCTCGGATTCGTCGGACTGCACTCCACGCAGTTTGCCGCGCCGTTCATGCGGCTGATGTACGAACGGGCTAAGGCCGACGCGCCGAAGATGGTTCCCGAGGCGGACCGGGCCACGGCGAAGTTCGATTTCAGTCTGCTCGACCCGCCGCTCAAGCGCGAGAAGGTGAAGCGCGATCAACCTCTTACCCCGCGGCTCGAGAAGATCGGCGACAACACCTGGCGGCTGATCCCCCCGGCTTGCGTCTTTCCGAGCTGGCGCGAGGACGGCGCGCCAAGTCATGTGAAGGTGCTCTTGCCCGATCATCCGCTGGCCAAGGGGCTGCCGGCGGCATGGTACATACCGCATACGGAGATGTACGAGGCCCCGTTCCACGTTCCCACTCCCGACGCGACGGTGTTCGAAGAGCATTGGGACAAAGGGGAGCATTTCCAAAGCGGCCTCGTCTGGAAAATCGGCAAAGGGACCGTCGTCTATTTCCGCCCCGGGCACGAGACCTTTCCGGTTTACCGGCAGCAAGAAAACCTCCGCGTCGTCGAAAACGCCGTGCGTTGGCTCGGGCATCTCAAGGCTGAGACGGGAACGGCGGGCCGGTCAAGTTCAGCGCCCTGACGAGCGGATATGCCAAGCAACTCGAATCCTGGCGAATTCCGCTACGGGTTCCTGTCCTCGTGGGGATCACCGCTGCTTCAGATAGCCGGCGCTCGATTGCAGATACTTACGGCGGCGCTGGGCGACGACCGGGGTTGATTGCTGCTGCGATTGAAGATCGGCCAGGTTTGCCTGGCAGTAGCGGCAGCCGATGGTGTCGAGATGGAACCGGATATAGGCGGCCAAGTCGTCGGGAAGAATGCCGAGCAAATGGCTTCCCAATTGCTGCCGGGTCGGGCAACTGAGTCGGTTGCGCCGCCAAATCTCGCCGAGAGAATGCACTCCGGCATCGCGCCGGCCATGAATCGCCTCGAGCGCGCGGAGCAACTGCGGATCGCGGCGCAGGGCGTCTTCCACCGCCGCCATCCGCGCGACCGGCAGCGATTCGTCGAGGTAGGCTTCGAGTTCCGCGGTGGTAAAGCTCATGTCGAATCGCTAATTGGTCTCGTGCAGCTCGGGAAACAGGTCTTCCGACAATCGTTGCTTGCGGAGCGAGGAGCGGAGGCGTTCCAGGAATTCGAACTTCTGATTGGCCACGGCTTGCTCGGAAATCCCCAACTCCGCGGCCGCACGCTTATTCGGCCAACCGGCGACGAACAGCAGCTCCGCGCACTTGATCTTCTCCCACTCGTCGCGACTCGTCCAGCGCTCGATCTGCTCGGCGATCGCTCGAGCCAGGGCGGCGGCCTCGACGCCCCGCCGCTCTCCGCTGCGAAGAATGCTGCTCGCAGGGCGGTCTTTCGCGGGTAGATCGATCTGGCCGAGGCTCGATTGGCCCGTGACCAGCGGCAATGCGGGTCGCCGCCCCTCGCGGCGAAAGTAATCGGTCAACTTGTGGGCCGCGATCGAGAACAAATAGCCCTCGAGCGGCCGCGAGGCGTCGTAATTCGGCAGGCTCGTGAGAAAGCCGATGAACGTCTCCTGCACGACATCCTCGCCGGCATTGCGGCGCCCGACGCGCGATTCGACAAACGCCAGCAGTCGTCCTTCGAATCGGGCGATCAATTCTTCCCACGCCTCCAGTTCGCCGGCTTGAATGCGATCGATCAAAACAGCGTCGGACGACATAAGTCAAGTACGAAGGACGAAGGACAAAGTACGAAAGGAAGGGCGTCAACGATTGATGACCGGAGTGCCGCGGGGGGCGCCTCGTTTGAGGAGCGAGTAAATTCCGCCGAGCAGGGCGAGCGCGAGCGCGGTGCCGGCAGCCGCATAGTGTAGCCGGCCGCCGACCGTTGCCTCTCGCGCGCGATCGATCAGGTCGCCGCGGACCTGGCTATCGAAGACCAAGAGTGCATGAAGCTGGTTCATCGGAGCGACGGTGCTATTGACCGTCTCCCAGTACGTGTCCTTGACAAGCTGCGAGTTGACGTAATCGGGTTCCAGCACGATTTCTTGCCCCGTCGCTTCGGGAATATAATCGGCGACATATTTGTTGACGGCGTCGTTAATCGCCAGGATGATCGCCCGTTCGCATTCCGCTTCCGTGAGATAGGGCCCAGAGCTGACGCCGGTCTCGAAAACCTGTTGGCCATTGTCGAGCGACGTGCGGTGCAGCGCGCGGCCGAGCCAATCGGGACGCCGCCTCGGCGCGGATGGCGGTGAAGCTGACGCGGTAGGTGGCGAGGATATCGTCGCCGCCTCGGCCGATTTTCCGGCGGAATTGGAATCCAATCGCGGCGCGGCATCGGCTTGCTTCCGCTCGCGGTCGGAAGTCACTCGCTCGCGCTCGAGGTTCGATTGCCGCATCCGCTCTGCTTCTTGCGTCACTGCTTCTTGCGTCGCGAAATGGGCGTAGTCCTGGCGCAACGACACGCGGGTCGCGAAATAACCGGCGAACACGAAGAAACCCACGCCGAGCACGAACAGGAGGATGCCGAACACCGGCTTCCAATGATGGTGGTTAAACATCCAAACGATGCCAAACAGCACCAGGACGGCCACGAAGAGCACCATCGGAATACCGAATGTCCGGATTGGTGTAGTGGGATCCATTTTAGTACGCCTCCGACTATCCGCGCCGACACAATGCGTGCCGGCTTGCTTCGGCACGCCGAGCGTGCCCTACTTGTCACTTGCCACCGGTCGCCTGCCACTCGATGCGTCCTCGGTCGCGCGGCGGAATCCATACGCCGGCCATTTGCACGGCGATCGAGATCGTCGCGGCGAGCATCAGGCCCCAGGGCTGTGGCAACGGCCACAGCGTGTTCGCCACGCCGGCCCAAAATACCGTGACCGCGACTGACCAAATTCGCAATCGCGAGCGACGCAGCGGGTCCGCCTGCCGCCACCATCGCAAGACAAAGAATAAGAATCCAAAGTACGTCAAGAATGAATACACCGACGGCGCGCCATAGGCATCTTGCCATTGCCCCTCGTTCGCCATCGAGGGAATGAATAGGTGCCCGGCACTAATCGGCCACGGCAAATGACGGTTCATTTCATAGGGTAAATGCACGAGCAAACCCGTCTGAACTCCGTAGGCGGCGGCGCCCAACAGCAGCCCGACCGCCAGCATCACGAACCGCCGCAGCGTGGTGTCTTCTCGGCTTCCCTGCCAAAGCTTAGCGGGGATCAGAACGCCCCAGGCCCCGACGATCGCCGAGAGCGCAAGCCAAGCGTATTGGTTCAAATTCGATTGGACGGATGGGCCGTGGATTCCGCCGCGGACGAGAAACATCACTAGAGCCACGAAAATCGCGACAATCGCCCCAGCGAACATCGAGCCGACCAATTCCGTCGCCCGTTGCCTCCCGGTCAACGGAGGCAGCGACGTCCCGCCATTTTGCCAGCGCTGGAAGGTCGGGCCGCCGCGCCCCCATGTCTTGGGATTCATCGCGATCGGGGGAGCCGCGGAGCCGGCCCCTGGCTGAATGTTCGATGCTGCACGGCGTTGCTTCTTAAATGCAAGGGCCCACACGACCCAATAGACTCCATAAAACACGGATAGCACTGCGAGGGTTGGAAGCCAGATCAATGCGGTTTTCAGCAACAAAACCAATGCGGCGATCAGAATGATGAGTCGCTGCCAGGCGAGAAGATTCGACCGGTCCCACCAGCGGCGCACGTCGAACCATGTGGTCCGAACCAAACGCCACAGTGGCTCCTCATTTCCCGCTGGAGGAATCACTTCGGCGCGAATTGGCGGGTCGTCTACGGCGCCATTGTGGAACGCCGCAGCGACTGCGGGCCCGTCGGCCGGATGAACGGCAGCGGCAACCGGCGCAGCGGCGACGGGCACGCCGGCGACTGGCAAACCGATAGCGATTGGCGAGCCGGTCTTTACCCCCCCAGCCGCCACCAAAGTCGGCGGCAGCACGGCACAACGTTGCGGATCGGCGTAGCCGCCACCTGATCGCGGCAACAAGGCCATCAGGTCCCCCACCGAACGCACGCGCTGCTCGGGGTCTTTCGCCAGCGCCCGGGCGATTGCCGTTCGGTACGGCTCCGCGATCATCGACAAATCCGGCTGCGCGGTGAGATGCTTCATCAACACCTCGCCCAAGCTCTCGCCGTCGAACGGCACGTGGCCAGTGATCATCTCGTAGAGCACAATGCCTAGAGCGTAGATATCGACCTCTTTGCCATACCGGCCGTTGGCCACTTCAGGGGCCATATAATGCACGGTGCCGACGCTCCCCGTCTGTCCGCTGCGGCGACTGCACGAGATGAATTTCGATAGCCCGTAGTCACCGATTTTGACGGTCCCATCTTCGCAAAACACGTTGCCCGGCTTGAGGTCGCGATGGACGATGCCGTGATCGTGAAGATACGCCACGCCGGCACCGATCCCTTGCATCCATTGCATCACTTGCTCGACCGGCAATCCACTCGGATGCGAGGCCAACACCTCTTGCAGACATTGGCCGCTGACATACTCCATGACAACCCAGGTCTCGCCCTGATCGTCCTGACGGATATCGAACAGCGAGACTAGGTTCGGATGCTTGAGGTTAAGGCATTGGGTGACGCCGCGCAGCTCGATGTCCAGATTGCGGCGAACGAGCTTGAGAGCAACCTCCTTGCCGGCGTCGCTTACCGCGTAATAGACCTCGCCGAACCCGCCATGACCGACGCCCCGCTTGATCGTGTATCCATCCAGAGGCCGGGCGCCGCTGGCAAACGCAAAGCGCGCGGCGCCGGGCGCAGGAGCGGAATTTTCGGTCGGCTGGGTCGCATGGAGGTTCATCGCGTCCTCTTTCGCAGATTCCAGCGTAACCATTGGATAGTCCCTGTGCAAAGTCGCACTCGTTCAATCGACGTTTCACACCGCTTGCGCTCTTCTCGTCCAGTTTTTTTACTCGTTCACGCGCGTCGCAAGCGATCGCGGCTAAATGTTCATGCGGATCACGCTTTCACGACGCTGTCAACACTCCTCGAGCGTAAATGCGAAGTCGCTGCCCTCCACGCGTGATTTGGCGGTCAGCGGGCCTCGCCCCTCATGTCCCTTGCCGTCGATCCGCATCTGTCCCGCCGTCCGGCACGCCAAGCCGGTCCCTTGCCGGAACAGAACCACGTCGCCCGCCAAATCTCGGGCGACGACGTGACTCTGCGGGCCAGGGCCGACGATGCACGAATCGGCCATCAGTAGCACGCCGTCCAAGGCGGGCAGCGTGCGATGTGGACTCATCAGCTCCAGCCGCGCCGTGAAACTGAGCGGATGCGGGCGGCGAAACCGCAGCCGCACCCCGTTGCCCAGCTCGATCACCCGGCCGTCGGCAAGGGTCGTCGGCCGTTCAATCGCTCGGCCGTCAACCTTCACCATCCGCACCGGGTCGATCACATATCCCTCCTCGTCGCGATGGATCAGCGCATGCCGCCGCGACAGATCGCCCAAGATCGGCACGTCGGGAGAGTTTTCCGACGCGGCTTGCCCCAACACGATCTCGTCGCCGAGGCAAACGAGAAAGCCGCCGACCGCGTCGATCCAAAGGCGAAATCGTTGCTGTCCGGAAGTCGTTGCCATGGTAGTCGGCCGAATCACGGTTCGATCCTTCGTGGCAAGAAACGGCATGAGGAGGCGTCGCCAGGCCGCACCGTCGTTTGAGCCAGCCGTTCGCAGTTGTTCGGCCACCGCTCGCACTTCGCTCCAGCGCTGCCTGAGCAGCGCTCGTTGCAATCGCTCGGCTAGCTGGCGTCGATCGTACATTTTAGCAAGGGTCAGGGGTCGAAGGTCAGGGGTCAGGGAGAGTGAGGCTGCTGGAAGCAGTCGGCGCTCCAATCGCCGTTCGACTGGGGCGTGCCTTTGGGCTTTGCCCCAGCCGGCCAACCCTTTATTTCTCCACCTTAGCGACCTTGACCGGATCATGGCCGGGGCCGAAGTAATCGGTCACCTGATCGACGATATTGGCCGGCGTCGCGGAATCGAGCGGAATTCCATCGTTTAGGTTGCTCTCGGCGTTGACCATTTTCTCCGCGACTTGCAGCCGCGTCCGCAGATCGGTCACGAGTTCCTTCACCTGGCCCAACTGGCTGTCGTCGAATTGATAGTTGCTCGTGGTTTCGGCCACTTCGACCATCTTCTTGCGGGCTTCGAGGTTCTCGACATCGACCTCCAATTGCCGCTTGGCCGCGAGCATTCCCTCGAGCTTCTGACGGGCCGCGTCGAGGCTCTTTTGCCGGGCCTTCTCGATCTGCTGCAAACTCGTGAGCGTGGCGTCGTTCGTCTTGAACCGCTCGAAACGGTTCGCCAAATCCGACTTCACTTCGGCCACGGTGTACACCCGGCCGCCGTAGTTGTACGTTTGCTGCGCACTCTCGGCGTCGGTCTTCAGGCGGAGCAGCTCTTTCTTGTCCTTTTCGAGCTTCTGCTGATTGTCGGCAATCTGATGCTCGAGTTGATCGACGGCCACTTCTTCCTGGGCGATGACGTGCATGTTGTGCTGGATGTCGGGCACGAGGTCCTTGACCATTTTCCTGGCCCGATCGAGTTCGAAGCTGATCGGCACGCTTTCCTTGATCGAATCCTTGATCCGGCCGACGGTCGTGCGCATATAGCTGGCGGCGTCGCGGCCGAAGAAGAACGTCCCTAGGAGCACCAACCCAACCGCTGTGAAAACTACCCGCTTGATCATGATCGCACCCTCCTTTTCAAGGATTTCCGGCAACTGGACTGCAAACTTCTCGGCGGCGAGCCACATCTCGGCCGTCACAGAGGTTGTTCGCCCGAGCGCAAGTCATCTTGGAAATCTCTTGGAAAGTTTTTCAAGTTTCCGGATCAGAAGCGGAAACGCGGAGAGCGCCGAGAATGCGGAGAAGGCAAAGTGGTTTCGTGTTTCCTCTGCGATCTCAGCGACCTCCGCGTTTCAAAACCTGGATCGGAGTCAGTGTGAGGGGCCTAGCAGTTCCCGGCTGTGGTAGAATCGGTGCGAGGAGCCGTGGTGAAAATGTCGGAAGTCGATGCGCAAGCTCTGGTTGCCAAAACCCACGCCGGCTCGACGCGGCTGGTAATGGCAATCACCGGGGGCGGGAGCCGGGCGATCGCCGAGCTGCTCGAAGTTCCCGGCGGCTCTAGGACGCTTTTGGAGGCGGTCGTACCCTATTCACTGCTTGCAGTAACGCAATGGCTCGGCGGAGTACCGGAACACTTCTGCTCTGCACGAACGGCGCGAGCCATGGCGATGTCTGCGTTCTTGCGAGCGCGGCGCCTGTCTTCTCTCGGTCCTGGCGAACTGACGGGCGAAGGAGAAATGTTTGTAGGTTCCCCTCACCCTCGCCCTCTCCGAGAGGGAGAGGGAACTGTTGGACGACCGCTTCCCGACCGAGAAAGATCCGCGTCAAGGCTAGTTGCGGGCATCGGCGGCACTGCCAGCCTGGTCAGCGAAAGGCCGAAGCGGGGAGCACACCGAGTCCACGTCGCCTGGCAAAGCAATTCGACGACTGCGACCTACTCGTTGGAACTCACCAAGGGGAGCCGGAGCCGCCTGGAAGAAGAGCAAGTGGCCGCCCGGCTCGTTCTTAATGCCACGGCCGAAGCTTGCGGCCTGAGCGATCGTTTGTCGCTCGGAACGCTAGGCGACGAACCCCTGACGGTCTCAAGGACCGACGCGCCGCGCGTCTGGCAGAACTTGCTTATCGGAAAGACGCTGGCCGTACGGCACCAAAATGGTTCACCTGGCGCGATAACGTCTACCATCGGCGCGGCAATGGCCGGTCGGCGAGCGGTGTTCCCCGGCGCCTTCAATCCGCTTCACGAAGCTCATCGGCGGATGGCCGAATTGGCCGAGACGATTCTCGGCCTGCCCGTCGAATTCGAGATTTCGATCGATAACGTGGACAAGCCCCCGCTCGATTTCACCGAGATGGACGAGCGGTTACGCCAATTCTCAGCCGGGCAGACCCTTTGGTTTACGCGCGCACCGACGTTCGACCGCAAATCCGGATTGTTCACGAACACCACGTTTATCGTCGGGGCCGACACGATCCGCCGCATCGCCGATCCACGCTACTATGGCGACGATCCGACCGCGGCCGCCGCGGCGACCGAACGGATTGCCCAGCGAGGCGGCCGGTTCCTGGTCTTCGCACGCGTCTGCGACGGCCGGTGTGATACACTCAGCCAACTGAGCCTGCCCGACTCCCTTCGACAACTATGCACCGAAGTGCCAGCCGATCAATTCCGCCTCGATGTCTCCTCGACGGCGCTGCGAGATCGCCGGAGCTTGTGACGCCGGCGAGTCACTGATAAAATCGCGAGTTTGATTTATCGCTAATCGCTGAGATGCCACTTTGAACACGACCCAGAAACTCAAGATCGCCGTCATTGGCGGCGACGGGACCGGACCCGAAGTCACTGCCGAGGCGATCAAGGTGCTCGCGGCGGTTGCCGGGCTGGAAAAGTTCGGTTACGAATTGCAGCATTACGATTTTGGCGGCGAGCGCTATCTGCGCACCGGCGAGACGCTCCCGAAGGGGGCCGTGGAGGAACTGCGAAAGTTCAACGCCATTTTCCTCGGCGCCGTCGGCCATCCCGACGTGCCGCCCGGCGTGATGGAAAAGGGGTTGCTGCTGGAACTGCGGTTCCAGTTGGATCAGTACATCAACCTCCGCCCGGTCAAGCTATTTCCGGGCGTCGAAACGCCGTTGCGCGACAAGGGGCCGGCGGACATCGATTTCGTCGTGGTCCGCGAGAACACGGAGGACCTCTATTGCGGCGTCGGCGGTTTCCTGAAGAAGGGCACTCCCGATGAGGTAGCCAGCCAGACGGCCGTTTACACGCGCAAAGGCTGCGAGCGCTGCATCCGCTGGGCCTTCGACTACACCCGGCGGCGGAACAATCCCAAGGGAAAAATGCTCACGCTCGTGGCCAAGACCAACGTGCTCACCTTTGGCCACGATCTCTGGTGGCGCACGTTTCAGGAAGTCGCTCGCGAATATCCCGACGTCAAGGCCGACTACAACCACGTCGACGCCTGCTGCATGTGGATGGTGAAGAACCCCGAGTATTACGACGTGATCGTGACCACGAACATGTTTGGCGACATTATCACCGATTTGGGCGGCATCTTGCAGGGCGGAATGGGCGTGGCGGCCGGCGGCAACATCAATCCCGACCCGGGCGGAGTGAGCATGTTCGAGCCGATGGGAGGCAGCGCCCCGAAATACACAGGCCTGAATGTCATCAACCCGATCGCCGCCATCAACGCCATGAGCATGTTGCTCGAGCAGACCGGCCACGCCAAGGCCGCCGACCGAGTGATGCGGGCAATCCAATCCGTGACCGGTACGAAGATGAAAAGCCAGGCCGCCGGCAAAATGGGCCACGGCACCCGCGAAGTCGGCGATCTCGTGGTGCAGGCTCTTTAGATAAGAAGCCCTGCCGAAATCGGGTGGAACGAGCGAGTCAATCCGGGGTGCATTCCTTACTTTGCGCAATCAGGCGGCGGTCTGGTAGCGGTTGCTGCCGTTTTGACGGGATTGCCAGCGTTGCCAAAAACGTTCCATCGGCTGGCTGTCGCTGAGCGTATCGGCTCGTAATTGCAGAACTGCTTC
>DASZFO010000060.1 GCA_035939775.1 Pirellulales bacterium
GGCCATTCCCAACGAGAGACCGAACAAGACCCCGACGTTGATCTTGGTCAATATCAGCGCGCCCGTGATCGCCCCCAGCAACACGAGTGACGTGCCGGTCCGCCTGTCCCACAGGCTGACGACAATCCAGAAGGCCGCTGCCAGCAGCAGCGCCACCAGTTCCTGAGGATGCCCCGGCTCGTTAGCAAATACGCTGAGATGAAAAATGCCGGCCATCCAGACGATTGCGGCAAGGCCCAGGCCCCAATTCGCGTCACGAGCCAATTGCCGGGCCGTCATCGCCAAAACGAGAGCCGTCAGCCCCCAGGTCAGCAAGGCGACGGCCCGCACGCCGTCGTTCCCGAGCGGAACGCCGAGCAAAGAAAAAATCGCCCACCGGTCGAGCAGATAGGCTGGGCCATAGATGAAGCTGTTTTGATCGTACAGCGCCCGTCCATCCAGCAATTGCTGAACGGACAGCAGCATCTTTCCTTCATCGTCCCAAAACGGGAAACGGGTGAAGAGTGTGAAAAAGGCGAAGGCGATGCCGGCCGAGAACGTGCCGAGCAGCACCGCTCCAAGCACGATCCGGCGAACCGCGATACGTCGAGCAGGAACCGCCGTCAAGGACCGCAACGCTAAGGCCGCCTGCTCCTCCAAACGAACATTCCCTTGGAGTTGAATAGCTACTTGAACACCGGATTTTCGTTGATACCGCTGACTCCGTTTGCGCACAGGGTGCGCAAAACGCGGGAAATTGGCAGAAGGCGTTGGCGAGGACGGGAATCGAGCGCTAAAACGATGCCCATCCCTACGTTAACTGCGAGCCGGTCGCTCAGCAATCAAGGATCTGCAGCGTTGCCGACTCCCCGCCAGGCATTGACCGCCGGGTCGGCGGCCGGTCGAGCGGCCCTGAGTGGGACGCGAGACGCTAAGGGTTAGGTCGCGTCCCAGTGCCGCCATTCCGACTGAGCTTGTTTCGAGACTACCTTTGTCCTAGATTCCCCGCCGCTTCTTGCAGACGATTGGGATTGCTCACGCGATCGCGCCTCATCTCATCGGTCGGAACAGTAGCTTGCCACGGATCCAGTCGTCAGGGCACAACTCGCTGGTGACCGTCGGTCTGGTCACATTACTCGCGGTGTGCGTCTGGTTCGCCTGGCGAGTTCGCTTTCCCGACCGATCGACGAAGAGCTTGCTCGGCGACGAACCGCGGGCCGCACAGCCAAGTGGCCCCAAGCTGGCCGACCCAGCCGCATCGCTCGACCCGTTTCCGCCTGTCGAGCCGATTTCGTTTCCGCCAATCGTCGACGTCGACGGAGTGCTGCGACACGCCGGACAAAGCGATGCCGGTGTCACGACGGTCTTCGTTTTTTTGGCGACCCATTGTCCAATCTGCAATGCCTATCTCCCGGAGCTCAACCGGCTTCAGGAGGCCTTTGCGCCCTGGAACGTCGAGTTTTACGGCGTCATCGCCGACCGTCACACGTCAGCAGGCGACGCGGCGAATCACCGGCGGAAGTATCAGGTGGCTTTTCCGGTGCTTTTGGACGCGTCCGGGAGCTTTCGTCGACAATTGCGACCAACCCATACGCCCCAGGCAGTGGTCGTCGATCGTCGCGGTTCCGTCGTCTACAGCGGTCGGATTGACGACCGCTACGAGGCAATCAGCGGCCCGCGCCGGCCCGTGTCGCATCAGGAACTGAAAGACGTGCTGGGAGCGATCTGCTCCGGGCGCCAACCGCGATTCTCGCGAACGACGCCCGTCGGATGCTTGATCGAGCCGGCGGTTTCCGACGTGATCTCGCAGCAACTGACATTTTGTCGCGACATCGCGCCGATCGTCTTTGCCAACTGCGTGTGCTGCCATCGCGAAGGTGAGTCCGCTCCGTTTCCGCTGACAAGCTACGAAGAGGTCCGCGACCGGGCCACGCAAATCGCATCGGTGGTCGAACAGCGCATCATGCCGCCCTGGCGGGCCCGGCGAGGATTCGGCCGGTTTCTCAACGAACGGTGCCTGAATTCCGACGACATCGAGCGCATCGCAGCCTGGGTCCGAAATGGAGCCCCACGCGGCAATCCGGCCGACCTTCCTCCGGCTCCTCATTTCGTTGCCGGCTGGCAGTTGGGAAAGCCTGATCTCGCGGTCGCCATGCCCGAAGAGTATGAGATCCCGGCCGACGGGCCCGACATTTATCGAAATTTCGTGATCCCGACTCAGCTGCGCCAAGAGCGCCTGGCGAGCGCCTTCGAGTTCCGGCCCGGCAATCCGCGCGTTGTCCATCACGCGTGGGTCTATTTCGACGCACTGGGGGAAGCCCGCCGACTGGACGCGGCGGATCCCGGACCTGGTTACACCAACTTCGGCGGCCCCGGGTTCTCGGGGGCAAGTAGTCTCGGCGGATGGTTACCCGGCGGTCTGCCGAGGCGTCTGCCCGCAGGGGTGGGGCGCCCGATTCCGGCGGGCTCGGACCTTGTTCTTCAGATCCACTATCATCCGACGGGAAAGCGCGAGCGTGATCGGTCAAAGATCGGGTTCTACTTGGCTCCACCGACCGCTCAATGCCAGGCGGGAGAGATCATGGTGGCCAACTATGATCTGGACATTCGCGCGGGGGCCCGCCAGCACCACGTCTGCGCGTCGCACGTGCTGCCGGTGAATACCTGTCTTCTCGACGTTACTCCGCACATGCACCAGTTGGGACGCAAAATGGAAGTGACGGCCATCCTGCCGGATCGCACCGTCATCCCGCTCGTCGCGATCGACGACTGGAGCTTCTATTGGCAAGATCATTACGTCTATCGAGAACCCATCTGGCTGCCGGCTGGAACGAAGCTGAGCCTGGAGGCCTGGTACGACAACTCGTCGGACAATCCGCAAAACCCAAATCTCCCCCCGCGCGACGTGTATTTCGGCGAGAAGTCCGACGACGAGATGTGCATGTGTTACTTCCAGGTCACGGCCCGCACCTTCGCGGAAATGCAAATGTTAGAGAACGACATGACCCTCTATATCCGCGAGCAGATGGAGCAGTATCGACAGGGAATGGCACGCCGCGGCGCACCGATCGCGCGCCCCGAGCGCGCCGCCACAACGCTCGGAAATTGACACACGGCCGCCGGGTGCCATCGGCGGCGGCTCGGGCCGCCAGTCCTCTTGTGCGAGCCAGGCTCTGGCCACGGCGAAGGCCACGGCACCTCGCTGCTCCAATGGCGGCCGGTACGGGACGCCGGTCGAGTATCGACGTAATGCGTCCTTAAGCTCCCATCAACCACATCTCCGCTCCGGCCGGGTGGCCAGGACAACTTGTTGTCCTGGCTGCGAAGCAGCAAGAGGCTGCTCAATCAAGCCAGGACATAGGCACGGCCACCGGTCAAGGTAGTGTCTGACGGAACTCCACGGCCAATCGCTCGCTTCTGCCACGAGTCCCTTCGCGACTCTCGCAACTCGTGGAAAAACAAACTCTGTCGCCCGGCTGGGGCTTCGGAGGTTTTTCTGTGGCCCGCGTTACCCAGGGTTGAACACCCTGGGCTATTTTCTGACGCCCCTTGCGGGGCTCCAATTCAAGATCGATGCTGAGCCCACTCGGGCCCCGACGACAATCCTGAATTCCGAGAAAACTGATCTTGGCCGATTTGAATTTTTGTGGCTTACTGGAGATAGCGACTTTTTGCGTGTAGCGTTTTGGTGCGCGCTCGATGCTCGACGACGTGGGAGCGATGCGCGCCGGTGTCGGAGCGCGCAGAGACAACTGCTGCCGGCCCGAAGTTGGTTAACGAAATTTCATCCCAAGGGGGTGTGGTGTGGTCACCTACTTTCAATAGGCTTTCAATAGGTAGTTGACCACACAAATAGGTGACCACGGGGACTTTTGAGCCCGGGGGCCCTCACCGCCGGATCGTTC
>DASZFO010000061.1 GCA_035939775.1 Pirellulales bacterium
TGGATGGCCCAGACGACGAGCGATTGGCCGCGACGGAGGTCGCCGGCGGCGAAGACCCCTTCGATGCTCGTCATGTAGTTGGCATCGGCCTTGACGTTGCCGCGTGGATCAAGTTCTAGACCGAGATCGGCGATCGGGCCCTTTCGCTCCGGGCCGAGGAAGCCCATCGCCAGCAGAACCAATTGGCAGGGCCAGACCTGCTCGCTCCCCGGCACTTCGCGCATCGACTGCCGGCCATTGGCATCGGCGACCCATTCGACGCGCACGGTAGTGAGGCTCTCGACCTGTCCATTCGAATCGCTGCTGAACTGCTTGGTCAAGATGCTCCACTCGCGCTGGCAGCCTTCCTCTTGCGAGGTGCTTGTCCGCAGGATCATCGGCCAGAGCGGCCAAGGTGAATTGGCGGGGCGCTCGCTGGCCCGCGGATAGTTGCCGACGTCCGGCGGCTGCGGCAGCAGCTCGAATTGCGTGAGGCTGCGGCGGCCCTGGCGATTCGAGGTGCCGTCGCAGTCGCTCCCCGTGTCGCCGCCGCCGATCACGATCACGTCCTTCCCGGTCGCCAGGATTTGGTTCGGAACCTCGTCTCCCTGATTGCGAGCATTCTGCTGCGGCAGGAATTCCATCGCGAAATGGATCCCCATGAGATCGCGGCCAGGGATCGGCAGATCGCGAGCGGCCGTCGCGCCGCCGGCAAGCAAGATCGCGTCGTACTCGTCGCGCAGCTCCGCGGTCGGCACATTCACGCCAATGTTGGAATTGCAGCGGAACTCGATCCCTTCGGCCTCCATCTGCTTGATTCGCCGCCAGACGTGCGATTTCTCCAGCTTGAAATCCGGGATGCCATACATCAACAGCCCGCCCGGCCGATCGGCCCGCTCGAAAACCGTCACCAGATGGCCCGCGCGGTTCAATTGCTGCGCGGCGGCCAATCCGGCGGGACCGGAGCCGATCACCGCCACGCGCTTGCCGGATCGTTCCATCGGCGGCTCGGGCACTTGCCAGCCTTCGGCAATCGCGCGGTCGGCAATCGCCATTTCGATCTGCTTGATGGCCACCGGGTCTTCGTTGATTCCAAGCACGCAAGCCGCTTCGCAAGGGGCTGGGCAAACGCGCCCGGTGAACTCAGGAAAGTTATTGGTCGCGTGCAGCCGCTCGAGCGCCTCGCGCCAATGGTCGCGATGCACCAGATCGTTCCAGTCGGGGATGATGTTCCCGAGCGGGCAGCCTGTGTGGCAGAACGGCACGCCGCAATCCATGCACCGCGCACCTTGCAGCTTCAGCTCGTCGGTCGAGAGGACCTGGAGAAACTCGTTGAAGTGCTTGAGCCGCTCGGGGACCGGCTCTTTGCCGTAAGTCCGCCGCGGGTACTTCATGAATCCGCGCACGTCGCCCATCTACGACCTCTCGCTTGCCATTTGCCGCTGGTTACTTGCCACCGTCCGATCCCCGTTGGAGCCGTTATCGCCGTTGGTTGCGGCAAGCTCGGCGGCCTTCTGCATTTCCGCTAGCGCTCGCTTGTAATCGACCGGCATGATCTTGACGAACTTTGGAGCCAGCCGGTCCCAGTTCTCGATCACATACTGCCCGCGGCTGGAGTCGGTGTATTCGATGTGACGGCGGACCATGCCCTGGATATAGTCGAATTCTTCGGGGGTCGGTTCTTCCAATTCGACCATCTCGCGGTTGACCAGGTTGGGGAATCGGCCCTCTTCGTCGAGCACATAGGCGATTCCGCCGCTCATTCCGGCGGCGAAATTGCGGCCCGTCTCTCCGAGGATAATCGCCCGGCCGCCGGTCATGTATTCGCAGCCATGATCGCCGACCCCTTCGACCACCGCATGGGCGCCGCTATTTCGCACGCAGAATCGCTCGCCGGCGATGCCGCGCAGGAAAACCTCGCCGCTCGTGGCCCCGTAGAGCACGACGTTGCCGGCGATGATGTTCTCCTCGGCCTTGAAGGTGGCCTCGCGCGGCGGGTAGACAATGATCCGTCCGCCGGAGAGTCCCTTGCCGCAGTAGTCGTTCACGTCTCCTTCCACGCGGACCGTGATGCCGTGCACTCCGAAGGCCATCAGGCTTTGCCCGGCCGTTCCTCTGAAATTGAGCTGGATCGTTTCGTCATTCTTGAAGCCGCCGCCGCCGAACCGCCGCGTCACTTCGCTCGAAAGAATCGTGCCCACGGTGCGATTGATGTTGCGAATCGGCAGGTTGACGCTGACCGGCGTCTGGTCGTCAAGCGCCGGCCGGCAGAGGTCCAAGAGCTGCGTCACGTCCAGCGAGCGTTCGAGGCCGTGATCCTGCGGCTCGCAATGATACGTCTTCACGGTCGGCGGCACTTCCGGCTTATAGAGTACTTTCGAGAAATCGAGCCCCGAGGCCTTCCAATGCCGGATCGCCTTCCGCGTGTCGAGCCGATCGACGCGGCCGACCATTTCGTTGATCGTGCGGAAGCCGAGCCGAGCCATGACTTCGCGCATCTCCTCCGCCAGGAGGAAAAAGAAGTTGACGGCATAATCCGGCTTGCCGGCGAATTTTTTCCGCAGCTCGGGGTCTTGCGTGGCGATGCCGACTGGGCAGGTATTCAGATGGCATTTGCGCATCATGATGCAACCGATCGTGACGAGTGCGGCGGTCGCAATGCCCCATTCCTCGGCCCCCAAGAGCGTGGCGATCACCACGTCCTTCGCTGTGCGGATCATGCCGTCGGTCTGGACGACAATCCGCCCGCGAAGATCGTTTTTCACGAGCACCTGATGCGTTTCAGCCAAGCCGAGTTCCCACGGGAGGCCGGCGTGCTTGATCGAGGTCTGCGGGCTGGCCCCCGTGCCGCCGTCGTGGCCGCTGATGAGCACGACGTCGGATTTCCCCTTCGACACGCCGGCCGCGACCGTGCCGACGCCCACTTCGGCCACCAGCTTGACGCTGATCCGGGCCTTCGAGTTGCCGTTCTTCAGGTCGTGGATCAATTGAGCCAGGTCTTCGATCGAATAGATGTCGTGATGCGGCGGGGGAGAAATAAGGCCGACGCCGGGCGTGCTATGCCGGATGCGGGCGATTTCCTTATCGACCTTGTGGCCGGGCAACTGGCCCCCTTCGCCGGGCTTCGCTCCTTGGGCCATCTTGATCTGGAGTTCCTGTGCGTTGACGAGATACTCGCTAGTGACGCCGAACCGCCCGCTGGCAACTTGCTTGACGGCACTGGCACGGTAGTCACCGTTGGCGTCGCGCTGGTAGCGGGCCGAGTCCTCGCCCCCTTCGCCCGTGTTGCTCTTGCCGCCGATCCGGTTCATCGCGATGGCGAGCGTCTCGTGGGCCTCCTTCGAGATCGAGCCATACGACATCGCCCCGGTCGCAAACCGCTTGACGATTTCCTTGGCTGGCTCGACTTCATCGAGCGGAATTGGCTGGCCGGCCCATTTGAAATCGAGCAGCCCGCGAAGCGTGAGCAGCCGAGTGCCTTGCTCGTCGATCAGCCGGCAATAGTTCTTGAATTCTTCGCGGCTGTTGATTCGTGTCGCTTGTTGCAACTTGGCGACAACGTCGGGGCTGAGCATGTGCGCCTCCCCTTTACGTCGCCATTGATATTGGCCTCCCACGTCGAGCCCGAGCGTCTGCGGCACTTCGGTGCGCGGATAGGCATGCTCGTGGCGGCGCAGCGATTCCTCGGCGACCCCCTCCAACCCGATCCCTTCGATCCGGGTCGCCGTCCAAGTGAAATACTCATCGACGAACGGCGTGGCCAGACCGATCGCCTCGAAGATCTGCGCGCCGCGATAACTCTGCTGCGTCGAGATGCCCATCTTCGAGATCACTTTGAGTAGGCCTTTCGTGGCAGCCTTGATGTAATTCTTCTGCAACTGCTTCGACGTGAAATCACCCGGCAGATAGCCGTCGGCGTGCATCGCCTCGATCGTGGCCAGCGCCAAATACGGATTGACGGCGCCCGCGCCATAGGCCGTGAGCAAGGCGAAGTGCTGCGTCTCGCGGGCTTCAGCCGTTTCGACGACGATGCCACAGCGCGTGCGCGTTTCTTCGCGAATAAGATGGTGGTGAATGTTGCTCGTGGCCAATAGCGCCGGAATCGGCGCCCAATCGCGGCCGACTCCGCGGTCGGAAAGAATCAGGATTGCGATCCCTTCCTTGATCGCCCGCGAAGCCTCGTCGCGCAACTCGTGCAGCCGCCGGCGCATGCCTTCCACGCCATCGGCTCGCGGGAACAGGATCGAAAGCGTCCGGCTGCGGATACGACCCGACTCGAGGTTCTTGATCTTCGCCAATTCCGCGTTGCTTAGAACTGGCCGCTCCAATCGCAGCAGCGCGCATTGCCCGGGAGTTTCTTCGAGCAGATTACCTTCCGACCCGATCGTGGTGATCATCGAGGTGATGATCTCCTCGCGAATCGCGTCGAGCGGCGGGTTGGTCACTTGCGCGAAGAGCTGCTTGAAGTAGTTGTAGAGCAACTGCGGGCGATCGGAGAGCACGGCCAGCGGAGTGTCGTTTCCCATCGAGCCGACCGGCTCCTGGCCGTCGGTCGCCATTGGTCCCATGATGATCCGCAGGTCTTCGAGCGTGTAGCCGAAGGTGCGCTGGAGCTTCAACAGCGGTTCGTCATGCTGGCCGTTGGTCTTTGGCTTGGGAGCGTCGTCGAGATCGTCGAGCTTGATTTGATTCTCGTTGAGCCATTGGCGATACGGTTGCCGCGAGGCGAGCCCGCGCTTGATTTCGTCGTCGGCGATGATCCGCCCCTGGGCCGTGTCAATGAGAAACATCCGACCGGGCCGCAATCGCCCTTTATATTCGACGCGGTCGGGCGGCATTTCGACCACCCCCGCCTCGGACGCCATCACCACGTAGCCCCCCTTGGTGACCCAATAGCGGCTGGGGCGGAGGCCATTTCGGTCCAGACACGCCCCGATCATCGCGCCGTCGGTGAAGGCCATTGACGCGGGACCGTCCCACGGCTCCAGCAAGCAGGCCTGATATTCGTAGTACGCCTTGAGTTCGTCGGGCATGCTTTCGTGCCCGGCCCAGGGCTCCGGGATGAGCATCGACATGGCTTGCGGCAGCGTCCGCCCGGTGAGCACGAGCAGCTCGAGCACGTTGTCGAAGATGGCCGAGTCGCTGGCCTGCGGTGTGCAAATCGGAAAGATCTTTTTCAGATCGGGACCGTATTTATCGCTCGCCAGAATTCCTTCGCGGGCGTGCATCCAATTGATGTTGCCGCGGAGCGTGTTGATTTCGCCGTTGTGCGCCAGATATCGGAACGGATGAGCCAGGTCCCAAGTCGGAAACGTGTTGGTGCTATAGCGCTGATGCACCAGCGCCAGGGCCGTCTGATAACGCTCGTCCGACAGGTCGCGATAGAACCCTTCAGCCTGCTCAGGCTGCATCAGGCCCTTATAGATCATCACGCGCGACGACAAGCTCGGAATGTAGAACTGCATCTTCTCGCTTAAGTCGCTTAGTCGGACTTCATTCTCGATCCGTTTGCGGATGACGTACAGTTTCCACTCGAACATGTCGGCCGGAGTTTCGGCGCCGCGGCCAATGAAGAGCTGCTGTATCACTGGTTCTACACTTCGGGCCAGCCAGCCCAGAGCGCGATTATCGACCGGCACCTCGCGCCAGCCGAGAAACGTCTGCCCCTCTTCGGCGATGAGTTCTTCCAAGCGCCGCTGGCAGAACAGCCGCTGCGCCTCGTCGCGCGGGAGAAACACCGCTCCGGCCCCGTACTCGCCGCGGGGCGGCAAAGCGACGTCGATTTCTCCCATCTTGTCGCGGAGCAATTCATCTGGCATTTGCGTGAGCACGCCGCAGCCGTCTCCCGTAAGCGGATCGCAGCCGCAAGCGCCGCGATGGCTAAGATTGACGAGAATCTCCAACCCGCTACGGAGGATGTCGTGGCTGCGCTGTCCCTTGATATTGACGACGAAGCCGACACCGCAAGCATCGTGCTCGTTGGCCGGATCGTACATTCCCTCGTGGGGCCGGGGCTGCGAGTGAGATTCGATTTCCGACATGACTTGGACCGCTTTGCTTGAAATCCGTAAATCCTTTTCCTGACGCTTTGCAATCTCGATCGGCGGCGCGCTTCCCTGGCGGGTCGCGGCTAAACGGCTTTCACTGGTGTTACGCGGTGCCGGAGCGGACGACGCTCAAAAGCCGCTCGCTACGGCTGCCGTCGCCGTTGCGCCCGCTCTCTCCTATGCGCCCGCCATCGCCATTGCGACTTCCATCTCCGGCTACGGCGCCGGCGAGTTCCGGAGCACCGATGGCGAGCTGCTTCCCTTCGCTTCGCAAGAGATCCATGAACCGCCGCACCGTGACTCCCAGATCTTTGCCGCGGCGATGCAGAATCCCCAGCGGCCGGATCAACTCATCGCTGGTCAGCGGAATCGCCGCTAGGCTGCCGGATTCCACTTCGCGAACGACCGTCGGCTGCGGCAACAGGCCGATCCCCGCGTCGATCTCGATCGCCCGTTTGATCGTCTCGATATTGTCGAATTCCATCACCACCCGCACTTCGGCATTGTGCAAGTGCAGCACGCGATCGATCTCGCGGCGGATCGTCAGATCGGCGTCGAAGCCGATCATCGCCTGGCCATCGAGGTCCTTGAAGCCCACGCGCGTGCGGCGGGCCAATGCATGCCCCGGCGCGCAAACCAGCACCATCGGCTCCTCGCGCCACAAGATGGCCTTGACGGTCCGCGACGATTTCGGATAGCTCACCAATCCCAAGTCGGCCTGATCGTTCTCGATCGCTTCGTAAACTCGATGCGGATGGAGATACTCCAAACGCACGTTCGCCTTCGGATATTGACTCAAGAAATCTTGCAGATAGCGGTTCATGTGGTGCAACCCGACCGAATAGATCGAGGCCACGCGGACCCGCCCGGCTACCTCTTCGTGCAGCGTGCGGACTTCTTCTTCGAGAGCGTCGTAGCGATCGAGCAATTTTCGACAGCCGTCGTAATAAACTTCCCCCTCCGGCGTAAGCGTGAAGGGGCGTTTCGAGCGATCGACTAACTTGACGCCGAGCCGGCGCTCCAATTGGTGGACCAATTGACTGGCGCCCGACTGGGAGATTCCATTGTCGTCAGCGGCCCGCGAAAAGCTGCGCCGGTAAACGACATCGCAGAAGATCTTCAGTGCTTTCAAGTGCATGGCGATGTGGTCTCCCCTAGTGCGGCGGCATTTGCCGAACAGAGGCGAATGAGTGCAAGCGAATCAACTGAATGCAAGCAAATTGGATGAGAAAACCAAATACAGATCGTGGCTAACATTCATAATAGAGATAATAAGTTAATCGTCCATCGGCTGGCCGTCAAGGGTTCCATCAAGAAATCCACTGAAGTTGCGATGCCAGACTCGGAATCCGGCTAACGACAGAGACATCTGCGTAACTACATGCAAAATAAATGCTTACAGTTTTTACTAGGCCTCTGGAACATAAGAATACCTTCTTCTGACTGCGCTGAGAGACACGATCGCCGCCGTGCTGCCGCTGCCCACCGCTCAGCCGGCCAGAATTCGGGCACATTTGCCTAATTCCACGGCAAGTTATTGAATTCGCTGCATAAGTTAGAGCGTTAATCATTTGCCTAACTACCTTAGTAATGCGGATCTTATGACATTCAACCATCTCGATGACGATTGCTCGGCACAATAAGTGCGAGCCGGCCCGCTGTCAGTTCTAGCCCGCCAATGCGGGCCAAGCCACTTCTCTAATCTCAAGGGTCGGTGTCAGCTATGAGCGGAAGCACAGCACGATTGCAGGCGATTGCGGCGGTTACAAATTACAAGCCAATTTCCGCACCCTTGAACTTCGCCGAGACGCCATCGGCCGAATTGTTCGGAGCGAACACGTTCGGCACCGCCGAAATGGAAACGCGGCTGCCCAAAGCCGTTTTCAAATCGCTCAAGAGGACCATTGAACGGGGCGAGAAGCTCGACGCTTCCGTCGCCGACGTAGTTGCCGAGGCCATGAAAGCCTGGGCGATCGAAAAAGGGGCCACGCACTACGCCCACGTCTTCTTTCCGCTCACCGGCCTGACCGCCGAGAAACACGATTGCTTCCTCGCCCCCGACGGCAAAGGCACGGCCTTGCCCGAGTTCACCGGCAAAGCCCTCATTCAAGGAGAGCCCGACGCTTCGAGTTTTCCCTCGGGCGGCATTCGCGCCACGTTCGAAGCCCGTGGTTATACGGCCTGGGACGTCACCAGCCCCGCTTATATTCTCGAAAATCCCAACGGCACCACGCTCTGCATCCCGACGGCCTTCGTCTCCTGGACGGGCGAGGCACTGGACAAGAAAACGCCCGTGCTCCGCTCGATGCAGGCCCTAAACATTCAGGCCCAACGGGTCCTCAAGCTCTTCGGGCACACCGACGGCGCACCGGTCTCATCGACCGCGGGGCCGGAACAAGAATACTTCCTGATTGATCGGAACTTCTACTTCGCGCGGCCAGACCTGCTCAACGCCGGCCGAACGCTTTTCGGCGCCAAGCCGCCGAAAGGGCAGGAATTCGAGGACCATTATTTCGGCGTGATTCCCGAGCGCGTGCTGGCGTTCATGCTCGACTCCGAGCGTGAATTGTATAAGCTCGGCATCCCGATCAAGACCCGCCACAATGAAGTCGCCCCGGCGCAATACGAAATCGCCCCGGTCTTCGAGAACTCGAATCTGGCGACCGACCATCAGCAGCTTGTCGGCATCACGCTCAAGCGCGTCGCCGAGAAGTATGGCATGTCGTGTCTGCTGCACGAAAAACCGTTCGCTGGTGTGAACGGCTCCGGCAAGCACGTGAACTTTTCGCTCGGCAGCGCTTCGCAAGGCAACTTGCTCGATCCGGGAGAGACGCCCCATGCCAACATGCAGTTCCTCGTGTTTTGCGCCGCAGTGATCCGAGCAGTGCATAAGTATTCGGCGCTGCTGCGGGCCGTCGTCGCCCATGCGGGGAACGATCATCGGCTCGGGGCCAACGAAGCCCCGCCGGCGATCATCTCAGTTTTCCTTGGCGAGCAATTGACCGACATCTTCGACCAGATCAAGGCCGGCGGCGCGACGTCGTCAAAAGGAAAAGGCTCGATGACTGTCGGCGTGGACATTCTTCCGCCGCTCCCGAAAGACGCCGGCGACCGCAATCGGACTAGCCCCTTCGCCTTCACCGGCAATCGCTTCGAGTTCCGAGCGGTCGGCTCGGCGCAGTCGATCGCCGGCCCGCTGGTGGCGATGAACACGATCGTCGCCGAATCGCTCGACCACATCGCCACCGAGCTGGAGAAGGCCACCGGCGGCAATGCTGCGAAGCTGCCCGGCGCGGTGCAGACGTTGCTCAAGGACATTATCGAGAAGCACGGTGCGATCGTCTTCAACGGCGACAATTATACGGAAGCTTGGCATCAGGAGGCGGAGAAACGTGGCCTGCCGAACTTGAAGACGACTGTCGACGCCCTGCCCGTGCTCGGCACTCCGGAAGTGATCGCCTTGTTCGAGAAATACAAGGTGCTCAGCAAGCGCGAGACGCAAAGCCGGCTGGACATTTACCTCGAGCAATACTGTAAGACAGTGAACGTCGAGAGCAAGCTCGTCGTGGAGATGGCCAAGACGATGATCTTCCCCGCCGCGATCCGCTATCAAAGCGAATTGGCCGTAACGTGCGCCAATCTGAAGGCCGTCGGGTATACGTTCGACACGAACACGCTCGACAAGGTCACGGCGATGGTGAAGAGCCTTCAAGACAACACGGCCGCGCTGGAAAAGAAGATGGAGCATCACGGGGCAAGCGACTTGCTAGCCGAAGCGAAGCACTTTTGCCACGACGTGGTCCCCGCGATGCTCGCCGTCCGCAAAGTGGCCGACGAACTGGAAGGCATCGTCGCCGACGACCTCTGGCCCCTGCCGACGTATCAGGAGATGCTGTTTATCAAGTAGCAACGAATCTTGAATCCCCGGGTGATTTCCGCCGCACTTCTCCCTCTCCCTCTAGGAGAGGGCCGGGGCGAGGGTGCCCATCAGAGGCGCAGACTTGTGCGTTTCTCCCGAGCACGGTCGAGCGGTATCAGGTGAAGGCCCAGGGATGGCCAGGGGTAGAGGCAGGGAAACAAGCCTCGGAAGCCGCGCGCCGCTCGCCGCTCGCACCTTGTAGCGGCGCGCGGCAGTTTTTTTGATCAGGATATCGGGTGTCGAATTCAATCGACCAGCACAAGCATTACCAGCGGTCCGGATAAATGCTTTCGCGCGAGCCATCGACGCGGGGGTTCCGGGATTCATGGCCGCTCACCCAGGCGTCGAATTGCCGGAGCCATTCATCCGGTGCAAGCATTTGTTGCGAACCAAGCTCGCCGGACAGCTTGTCGTCCAACGCTTCCAGAGCTAAGGCCTCCGGCGCCTTTCCAGATCGGTCGGCGGCCTGACGAAGTTTCGCTTCGGTTTCCGGTGGCAGGTTCAACACGAGATTCATGATCGCCCCTCTAATTGCATGATACCATAATCGGCAATTGCCGCGAAGCGACGACAGGGCAAGCCAGGGCTTTTGCTTTTTTCACAAAGGGAGACTTGCGCAGGTGCAAGCATCGCTATCCCCGCTCCACCAACAAACGACTTGCGCTGATTTCAGGTCTATCACCGCCCACGCAAATTGAAACAATCAAAAGCCCTGAGGGCAAGCTCGGAAGCTCGAATCCCGGATTTTGTAGTTCCCCTTTGGACCGCGCACTTCGGCCGGCGGCCTATACTTGCGGGGAGCCGCGAATATGCCGCTGTTTGAGACCATCAATGATTTCGAGGCTGGCGCCGATCTGATCCGGCGGCGGCGGTACGGGTTTATTGAGGCGGCGGCGGGGCGAGTCGTGGCGGTCCGTTTCCGCCCCTGGCCAAAGTGGGTTTCGCTCCCCGAGGCGCTTTTCTGGGGCGCATGGCGGCATCGGCGGTGGGAGGCGGATTGCTGCCGGCTCTATTTCAACCAGCCGTTGCGGTTTGCCAACTTCTTGGCGGTCCCGTACGTGCTCTCGGGCCGGCGAACCAAGCTATCGACCTGCTATGGGGCGCTCGCGGCGCTCGATGAGATCGCCCGAATCAAGCACAGCGATGCGATCCTGGCCGACGTGCTGAACTCCCGGATTTCGCCGCGCTTTCTCGCCCGCCGAGGCTGGGCGGCCCATAAGCCCAGCCGCTGGCATCGCCATTACATCAAGCGGTTCTATGGCGAATACGGCGAGGTTCCGTGCAGGGATTGACCGCGTTGGTTCATGCCCACGCCGAGCCGTGGACATGGCGCCCAGTTATCAAACCAGCGTTGAAGCGCCGCAAGAACGCGCCTTCATTTCTTGTTGATCGCCGAGGCCGCGCCGAACGCGGCCCCAGCCGCAATGGCGCCGAATACGATCGCGATCAGAAAATCCGAAAAGGATAGCCCGTCGAGGCCGCTGCTGATGGACTTGTAGCCCATGTAGAGCATGATCGTGACGTTGAACACGATCACGGCAATGAGAATCTTGTTCTTTTGGTCGTCCATAGCGCGGGCGTGCCTACGTTACTCCTCGATCACTTCCTTGACGAGTTGGACGAAGTGAGGCGACTTACCGGAGGCGGTCAGTTCCGCGGCCTTCTTCTCAGCGTGCTTTCGTTCGCTATATTCGAACCGCGCCGCGCGCTTCATCGACTGGTTAAAGACATCCCAAAACGCCTTGAGGCGGACCTCTTTGGCCGTCTTCGCCCGGCTCTTCCGCGCGGCGGGCTTCTTGGCGGCCTTCTTCGGGGCCTTGGCTTCGCTCGCCTCCGCCGCGTCGTTGGCCTCACGCAACTCTTTACGATTCAGTACCTTTCGAGCCATACTCACCTCATGGGCAGAGTGCCGAACACTTTCAAAGAGTCCGTATCTTAGCGAATGACTCTGCCGCGGACTAGCGGTCGAGGCGGAACGACTACTTGCTACTCTATTCAGGCAGCTTTAGACTGCAACACAAATCATCCGTTTCGAGCCAGGAGGGACTCCTCATGTCGGTTTCCACAATCCGTATCGAGCAATTGTCGATCAACACCATCCGCACCTTGTCGATGGATGCGGTGCAGGCGGCCAATAGCGGCCATCCGGGCACTCCGATGGCCCTGGCCCCGGTGGCGTATGCCCTCTGGCAGAACGTGCTGCGCTACGATCCGGATGCCCCGAGTTGGCCCGGCCGCGATCGCTTCGTGCTCTCGAACGGCCACGCCTCGATGCTCCTGTATTCGCTGCTGCACCTGGCGGGAGTGAAGCAGCTCGGTCCGGATGGTCGGCCGACCGGCGAACTGGCCGTTCCCTTGGACCAGATCAAGCAGTTCCGCCAATTGCACAGCCGCTGTCCCGGCCATCCCGAGGCGCTCGACACGTCGGGCGTGGAAACGACGACCGGCCCGCTCGGACAAGGGTGCGGCAACAGCGTCGGAATGGCGATCGCCCAGCGATGGCTCGCCGCGCATTTCGATCGCCCCGGCTTCACGCTCTTCGACTACCGCATTTTCACGTTTTGCAGCGACGGCGATCTGATGGAAGGCGTGGCCAATGAGGCCGCCTCGATCGCCGGCCATCTTAAGCTCTCGAACCTCTGCTGGGTCTACGACGACAATCACATCACCATTGAGGGGAACACCTCGCTGGCATTCAATGAAGACGTGGGGACTCGCTTCACCGGGCTCGGTTGGCATGTGGTCAAAGTGCCCGACGCGAATGATCTCGACGCCATCGGCCGGGCGTACGAAGAATTCGTCCGCACCGACGACCGCCCGACGCTCGTCATCGTTCGCAGCCACATCGGCTGGGGTTCGCCGAATCGGCAGGACACGGCCAAGGCCCATGGCGAGGCGCTCGGCGAGGAGGAGGTGCGGCTCACCAAGAAGGTCTACGGCTGGCCGGAAGACGCGAAGTTTCTCGTGCCCGAGGAAGTCCGCGAGCATTTTCAAGCCGGCATCGCGGCTCGCGGGCGCGAGCTGCACGACAAGTGGCAATCGCAGTTCAACGACTACGCGAAGAAGTTTCCCGAACTGGCCGAAGAGTGGCAGCGGATGGACCGCCGCGAGTTGCCCACTGGCTGGGATGCCGAGATTCCCACTTTCCCTGCTGATGCGAAAGGGATGGCCACCCGCATCTCGTCGGGCAAGGTGCTCAACGCGATCGCCAAGCGCGTTCCCTGGCTGATTGGCGGCGCGGGCGATCTAGCCCCTTCAACGATGACGCACTTGACGTTCGAGGGCAGCAAGGATTTCGAGCCGGGTTCGTACAGCGGCCGCAACTTCCACTTCGGCATCCGCGAGCACGGCATGGCGGCGGCGCTCAACGGCATGGCGCTCTCGAAGGTGCGGCCGTTCGGGGCGACGTTCTTCGTGTTCTTCGACTATCTCAAGCCGTCGTTCCGCTTGAGCGCGATCGGGCATCTGCCGGTGATCTATATCTTCACGCACGATTCGATCGGGCTGGGCGAAGACGGCCCGACGCATCAGCCGATCGAGCATCTGGCCGCGGCCCGGGCGATCCCGAATGTCGTGATCATGCGGCCGGGGGACGCAAATGAGGTGTCCGAGGCCTGGCGAGCGATCATGCAGATCAAGGATCGGCCCGTGGCGCTGGTGCTGACGCGGCAGAATCTGCCCACGCTCGATCGCACGAAATACGCCGCGGCCAGCGGCGTCGCGCGCGGGGCTTATGTGCTGGCCGACGCGCCCGGCGGCAAGCCCAGCGTGATCCTGATGGCCTCGGGAAGCGAAGTGCAACTCTGCGTCGAAGCGCACGAACGGCTCGCGAAGGACGGCATCGCCGCGCGCGTGGTGAGCATGCCGAGCTGGGAGTTCTTCGAGGCGCAAGACGCCGCCTATCGCAACAGCGTCTTGCCGCCGACGTTGACCGCGCGGGTGGCCGTCGAGGCGGCGAGCGGCTTCGGCTGGGAGCGCTGGATCGGCCCCGCGGGCCGATTCGTCGGCATGAAAACTTTCGGCGCTTCCGCCCCCGGCGGCGTGGTCATGAAGCATTTCGGCCTGACGGCGGATCACGTCGTCGCGGAAGCGAAGGCGGCGCTCGCCGGCAAATGACGTTTCGCGGCGACTCGCTTCGTCATTCTGTATAAGATTGCGTTATGGCCACATTTCTGGGACCGTTTTCTCTCGATGGGATGGTGCGTGCCGTGCAGCGGGTTCGCGATAGGCTGTTGCGCGCTACAAGTGCACTGGAGCAGGCTCAGGTGCCGTATGCTGTGATCGGCGGCAATGCGGTTGCCGCTTGGGTCGCCCGCGTTGATGAATCCGCGGTACGCAACACGCAAGATGTCGACGTCCTGATCCGCCGCGCCGATTTCGATGCCGTCAAGAAGGCACTCGAAGGCGCCGGCTTTCGCTACCACCACGCGGCCAGCATCGACATGTTTCTCGACGGTCCGAATGCCAAGGCGCGCGACGCAATTCATGTGGTCTTCGCAGGTGAGACGGTTCGCTCCGGCGAGCCGCTGCCGAACCCCGACGTGACGGAAAGCGAAATGGCGGGACAGTACAAGATTCTGAGCTTGCGCGCATTAGTTCAGATCAAGTTGACGGCCTTCCGCGATAAAGACCGCACGCACTTGCGCGATCTGCTAGATGTCGGCCTCATCGACAGTAGCTGGGGCCAATACTACCCGCCCGAATTGGCTGCGCGATTGCAGCAACTTGTGAACACTCCTGGCGGTTAGGCGCCAGCATTCCCATCCGGCGAATGGTATACTTCGAGTTGGAACTGGAAGACCGGTCATGACTCGAAATTGCTCCCTGCGCGGCCTTTTCAGCGGAGTTCTCGCGGCTTTCGCGTGCTTGCTCGTCGAGGCGCGAGGCGTGCTGAGAGCTGCGGACATCACCGACGCCCGCGCGTCGCTCGAAGCGAAATATGCCGCCGATCTGGCAGAGTTGGCCAACTGGTCCGATCAGCATCAGTTGACGGCCGAGGCGAAGCTGGCTCGGGCGTGGAGCGTCAAGCGCGATCCGCGAAAGCTGTATATCTTCGACGTGCCCGACGCGCTCGTCGCGCCGGCCAAGATGGCGGACGACCCGAATCTGGCCGAATGGTGGACGAGATGGGTCAAGCTCCGCCGCACTCAAGCCGACGCGCTATTCGATCTGGCGGGCAAGACGCTCGACGACCATCGCCCTGCGCTGGCTTACGAGTTGATCCGCCAGATCGTTCGCGAGTTTCCCGATCATGAGGCGGCGCGGACTATTCTCGGTTACGAGAAATCCGGCGGCCGTTGGGTCTCCGCCTATGCGGCCCATCGATTGGCGCTGGGCCAAGTGTTCGACGAGCGGTTCGGCTGGCTGCCGGCCAAGGATGTTCCGCGGTATGAGCGCGGCGAGCGGAATTATCGCGGCACGTGGCTGAGCGCCGCGGACGACGCCCGGCTCCACTCGCAGATCAAAAGCGGCTGGCGAATCGACACCGAACATTTTGTCGTGACGACCGACGATGGCATCGAAGCCGGCGTGCGCCTCGCGCGGAAGCTCGAGCGGCTGGACGAAATCTGGCGGCAGGTCTTCGTCACCTACTATATGACCGAAGGGGAGCTGACGAAGCGGTATCACGGAGTTGCGTTGCCGCGGCACGAGGCGAAGCAGCATCAGGTCGTGCTGTTCCGCAATCGCGACGAATACAATGCTGCGCTCAAGCCGTCGCAGCCAATGATCGGCGTCACCTTGGGGTACTACTGGTTCGACAGCCACACGGCCTATTTCTTCTCCGGCGACGAGCAGAACGACGCCACGATCTATCACGAAGCCACGCACGAATTGTTCCAAGAAAATCGCACGGCAGTGCGCGATCTTGGGAAAAAGAGCAACTTCTGGGTCGTCGAAGCGGTCGCCTGCTACATGGAATCGCTAACCAATCACGGCGGCTATTGGACGCTCGGCGGCGCGGATGAGGGGCGAATGCCTGCGGCCTTGACGCGGCTCTTGCAAGACAACTTCTACGTGCCGCTCGCCGAGATGACGAGTTACAGCCGCGATGCGATCCAGCACGACCCGCGGTTGCCGAAGCTGTATAGCGAAGCATCCGGCCTGGCGAATTTCCTGATCCACTTCCGTAGCGGCCGATATCGCCAGCCGCTGATCGACTACCTGATTGCCGTCTACTCCGGCCGCGCCGAGCCCGACACGCTCGCCAAACTCACCGGCGCAAGCTACGAGCAACTCGATCAGCAATATCGGGACTACATGAAGGAAGTGGCGAGTGGCGAGAATTAGCCTACATGATCGCTGACCATCCGGCAACTTCGTCCTCCGCGCGCCCGCTGCCGCTGCTGATGCGGCGCGATTTGGAGATTCGCGCGATGCGGATGCGCGGGCGGCCGGTGTGGGTCGTGAAAGACCCGGTGGCCATGCGCTACTATCAGCTTCGCGAGGAGGAGTATTTCGTGCTGCGTCTGCTCGACGGGCGGACGAGCAGCGAGGAGATTCAAGCACTTTTCGAGCGCCGCTTCGCCCCGCGGCAATTGGAGCCGGCGCGGCTGCACGCATTTCTCTCTCGGCTGCATCGCGAGGGGATGATCGTTTCGCAATCGCCGGGGCAAGGGGCGGAGCTGCTCGTTCGCCGAAAACGGCTCGCGCGGCAGGTTTGGATCGAGGCGGTGTCGAATGTATTGGCCCTGCGGCTGCGCGGCGTCGATCCGAACCGGTTCTTGGGCCGGCTCGCGCCGCTCGCGGGCTGGATGTTTTCGCGGTGGTTTTTGGCCGCGAGCCTAATGCTCATGGCGGCGGCGCTGGGCTTGGTCGCAGTCCATTTCGACACGCTGCGAATGCGGCTCCCCGACTTTCACGCCTTCTTCAGCGCCCACAATCTGATTTGGCTAGCCGTCGCGGTGGCGCTCGCGAAGGTGCTGCACGAATTGGGGCATGCGCTCACCTGCCGGCATTTCGGCGGCGAGTGCCACGAGATCGGGATCATGTTTCTCGTGTTCACGCCCTGCCTGTATTGCAATGTGTCCGACGCCTGGATGATGACCAACAAATGGCGGCGGATCGCGATTGGGGCTGCCGGCATGTGGGTCGAGATGATGCTCGCGAGCGTCGCGACGTTCGTCTGGTGGTGGACTGGGCCGGGGCTCTTGAATGGCTTGTGCCTCGACCTGATGTTCGTCTGCTCGGCGAGCACGCTGTTGTTCAACGGCAACCCGCTCTTGAAGTATGATGGCTACTATATCCTGTCGGACTTAGTCGAAGTGCCGAACTTGCAAGAGCAATCGAGCCGGGTCGTGCGGCGGTGGTGGATTCGCTGGGCCTTCGGGATCGAGCAGCCGGCAGACCGGCTCGCGCCCGACGAAGGTCGCGGGTGGTTGGCGCTCTATTCGATCGCTTCGACGGCGTATCGCCTGTTTGTCGTGGTGGCGATCTTGTGGTTTTTGGGGCGCGTGCTCAAGCCATACGGGCTGGATGTGATCGCGCAAGCGGCCGGGCTGCTCGTGATCGGCGGGATGGTCGCGATGCCGCTGATGCGGTCGGCGCGCTGGATTCGGGACCATCAGAGGAATGAAAACTTGAACTGGGCGCGATTCATCACCCGCGGCGGCCTCGTCGCAGCGGGTATCGGCGCGCTGGCCAGCATTCCCTTGCCGCGCCATCTCTCGGCGCCGGCCGTGCTCGAGCCGAGCGGGGCGAACCGGGTGTACGTCACCGTGCCGGGCACGCTGCTGGAGGCCGTCGCCGCGGGGGAATCGGTTCGCTCCGGCCAGACGATCGCGCGGCTTGAGAATCTCGACCTCGAAATGGAGCTGACCCGCCTGCAAGGCCAGCGCGACCGGCAGGCCCTGCACTTGAAAAACCTCCGCGGGCAGCAAGGGGCCGATCCAGCCGCCGCGGCCCAAATCCCGACGGCGGAGGAGACGCTGGCCGATATTGAAACACGGCTCGCCGAGCGCCGCCGCGATCGAGAGCGGCTGTCGCTCACCGCGCCGCAGGATGGAACTGTGCTGCCTCCTCACCGGCAGTCGCCGCAGACCGCCCCCGACGAGCTGCCAACCTGGACCGACACGCCCCTCGATCCGCGGAATCGCGGGGCGTATCTTGAAACGGGCACGGTCGTCTGCCTCGTCGGCGATCCAAAGCGGCTCGAAGCGACGCTGGTGATCGATCAGGCCGACATCGACTTGATCCGTGTCGGCCAGAAAGTGCGCCTTCGATTGGATGAATTTCCGGACGAATCGCTCACCGGCATGATCGCGGCCATCGGCGAATTGGATTTGAAAGTCGCCCCGCGCGAGTTGGTGATCGCGGGCGATCTTCCCAGCCGAATCGACGAATCGGGAACACCGCGGCCGCTGAACACTTCTTACCAGGCCCGCGTGGAACTCGATCCGGAAAGGCATCGCTTGCAAAGCGGAGCGCCCGGCCGTGCGAAGATTTACGCCGAGCCGCAGTCCATCGCCCAGCGGCTGATGCGCTACCTTCGGCAGACGTTTGAAATGAAAAGCTGAGCGCAGCTCCACTCGTTCCAAGGCTCTGCCTGGGCTGGGCTCCTCCGGTCTTACAGACCGAATGCGGCCTGCGCTCGGTGGACAACGGCGGGGCGGCGCTCCCCGTGCTGGAACTCGCCGGCAGCGTCGCTGCCGGGGTTGCCTCATCAAGTCGCACGCGCGCTTCGCGACTCGATGCTCGGATCGTGAGGAGCGACCCACAACACCTTCTCACGTTCATAACGCTTTCCGTTATCCAAGAGAGCGCTTGCCGAGAAACTAATTCCGAAGCCGGCACGCGGGCGACCGTTCACCGTCCCTTGAATTGCTCCGGACAGCTTTCCGAGCCTCAATCGTGCCTCGCGAACCTGTGCCAGTTCAAGTCCGGCGTGTTGCAGGTGGTCCGCGAACCTAGTTGTCGCCAGTTGGGCCGCCACACCAATCGGTGACTCCGCGTTCGTCGGAAGAGCGAGGAGATCGAACTCAACTTCGCCGAGATCGACGACTAGGAACCCGAACAAGAAGTAACCGTGATATTCGGAATAGCGACTCGCGTACCTTCCGAGAAAGTTGTGTAGAACGCTCTTTATGGCTCCTCGGGATGGCATTGCCAGGTTGCTCGTCACTTCTCCGCCGGCTTGGTCAAATCGACGTAGACATGCTGCCCGCCGCTGCGCTTGGCGAGCGTTTCGAGCAGGTTGCTTTGCCCTGCGCCGGGGGGCGGCGAGATTTGGATCACGTTGATCACCGTGCCGCTGCCATTGAGCCGGTCCAGCCGCGCGAGTTCGTCCTTCGTGATGTCGTCGGGCGGATCGCCGTCGGTGAGCAGGAAGATCACGTCGGGGCGCAATCCCAGGGCCATCGCCAGCGCGTCGGCGTGCTTGGTCGCCCCCTCGGCCCTGATTGAATCGACGAACTGCCGGGCCAGCTTCTTATTGTGGTCGGTGCCAAAGATCAACCGCCCGCCGGTCGGATCGATCCGAAACACCTTTTGATCCTGATTGTAAAAAATGACGTAGAACTGCTGCACATCGGAGAGCGCGTCAATGCTGGCGAGCAATTCGGCCTTCGCCCGATCGAGCGGCTTGTTCTCCAACACCCCCATGCTGCCGGAATGATCGAAGACATAGACAATCTTCGACCCCTTCGCATCGATGCCCAGCAGCGTGGCCTTGCCTTCGCTCTCCTCGCCAATGCGCGGGGGATCGGCCGCACGAGCCGACGACGCGACCAGCACCATCGCGCCGACCAGCATGACGGAAGAGAATCGAATGGACCAGCGACGAATTAGTTTTGAAGTTGCCATCGTATGAAGCTCGATAGTTGACCAAGTCGATCCTACGCCCGATCAAAGGCGGCCGTCAGCCAAGGGCGACGCGAGAACGTGATGGCCTAGTAGATGATTTTGCGTTCAATCCCATTCCCCCCAACGAACTGCACGAGCCATGCGCTGAAGTGAAATCTGATTTGAATCAGGTGGCGATATGCCATTCTGCCGTCCACCGGAACCATGAAAATGATCGAGATAACGAAACTCACTCATATCAACTCTGAACTCTTGCCCAAATGCCACCATCAATTGAATCGCCCGTGGACCGGTGATTCCCAAGTCCGTCTCCAGCAGAGAATGGGATGCCACGCGGGATATCGGAATCTGCGTAAACTGCGACACAAAGAGTGCCACTCGCTTTAGGCAATCGACGTCAAAGGACAACCCTTCTGTGGTCAAGTATTGGACGTAGCCAGTCACGTAATGTATGCATGGCGCTGCTGCGTCTTCGAATTTGCCATCACACCCCGGATGCTCCGAGCCAGTGACTTCATCGATGATCCTTACGTTCGTTGAATGGCATCGGAGGCACCGAGGCGGCGACTGACGAGACTTGCGCCAGTCCAGATTGCGAGTCCGGACGTCAAGAGTTCGTGCATCGGCCCCGGTTACGATCGCTTCCTGTAGGCGATGTTCAATGACCCCCATAGTTGCTATCTGTTCGACCTCGACCAAGCCATCGCAATCAACGCACCATCCAACCGCATTGTCAAACAACGGCAGTTCGTATCGATCGGGAAACACATAACACCGCGTGATGGCGATACTCACCTCGTACTGCTGGTCGCACGAACTGCAACGATAAGCGATTGGCCAAGGCATCTGAGTTTTTCCATTTCATGCGGTTGCTCCATTATACAAGTCTTTGCAGACGTCGCAGCATTCCTCGGGGCGCCAAGGACGAATTGAGATCACCTCTCCGGCCAATCCTCGAACATGATGTTGCCGGACTTTGGGTCCATGTACCAAATTCCGAAGCGGCGCAGCTCCCAGAGCAGCGATTTCACTTGCGGCCAGCGATCTTCGAAGATTTCGCGGTTCTTCTCTTCATCCTCGTGTGCGTGTCATGTTTGTAAGTTGCCGCCGAGTCGTTTGCCGAATCACGGACCGTAGCGCAAGGCATCGGCCTGAAAGGCCGGCGGAGCCAAGCCCAGGGTGGAGTCCGCCAACGGCGGACGGAACCCTTGTATGTTTCTTCGGCGCGAGTGATCGACGTACCCGTGGGTACGACGGAGAATGAAATTGTCACCGCCGTGGGACGGCCTGCGCAGCGGAGGCGAGCGCCAGCGAGCCGGAGCGG